>JANNUY010001022.1:0-19703 GCA_031414155.1 Acidobacteriota bacterium | reverse complement strand
GTTAGCTCAACGGCCGACGAAAGCCGTCAACTTCTGGGAGTTTTGCTTTCTAAATAAAGCGTTCTATACTTAGCGAAAATCTTTTAGTTAAGGAGTATTTTCGCTTTATGTTCAAGAAAGCTCTGTTTTTTAGCGTATTGGCGTGCGCCCTAACTCTTTCAGCAAAAGCACAAACTGACACCAGTACTGCGACAGGAATCTGGTATGTTAATGCGAATGGGTTCAGGCTCGATTTGAGATTTACGCCTCGGAGTGATGGAAGTTATGAAGGAGTTCGCCTAACTGAAAATGGAAATATCCAGGAAACCTTTGATAGCGTGAGTTGGAACCCTTCGACCAGAACAATTGAGTGGCGTCGCAATATTCCAGGCTTAACACAATGGTATCGTGCAAAAATCGTTGAGGGGGTAATGAACGGGCGCTATACTTCCACGCCATATCCCACCGAACCTAATACCAAGCCAGCCGATCTCTTCAAATACCAATGGCACATAACTGGCTGGAGTCAAAATTATTTAACTCAAGCATTGGCACCATGTGTTTTTGACATAGAAACACAGCCTGGATTTAGAGCAAGGCTTCGGATCGATAAAGGCACAAGCCCTGGTACCTTCCTTGGGAAGTTGAAGCATTATGCGCTTGGGGCGACTGTTTATGAAACAATTGAAGAGGATGTTACGATTCAGACTTGGAATGGCGGAAGCCTAACTTTTATTCGAAACCCGCAAACATCTTCCCAACAAACATATACAGGGGCAATAACCAATCGATATGTCAACGGAACTTTTTCCGATCAATCTGGGAGCTACACTTGGAAAGGGGTAAAAGTTGAGGTGCTTGGCTACGGGTTCACCCCAAAAGGAAACACAACAGAGCGGCTAAACTGGCAGTCAAGAACACGGAAACAACTTCAGCATCTCATGATGGCTGGGAATCCTATCTCGCCTTGCCCGGTTACCTGCATTCTTGTGCCAAACATACCTCCTTTGTCAGGCACGCCTGCATCAAACCGTGATGATAATTATTCATCGTTCCCGCAAAACTATGGACTTAGCCACTTTTGCCTCAACAGTTGCGCGCCAAACCCGTTTAATAATGAAGTACTAGTAAGACAAATAAACGGTTACCTTGCGAAACCTACTACCCCTCAACCCAGCGGAGGCTACCCTCTTGTTGTGGCGTTGAATGGACATGGCGGGAGCGCTAAACAAGTTTTTACTCCCAATAGCACCGACTTTTGGTACGGGGACGCCTTTGCTCGACGAGGCTATATGGTACTGGCTATTGATATTTCCCATCGCCCTCCTGAGGATAAAATTCTCATTGGTAATCATCCTGCAAATAGACTTGGTTACGAGCAGGCTCCTCCCGTAGGTGGCGATAACCCTGCCGACGGAAACGGGTATCATTCATCAATTAGACCGACTACTTTTTCTTCTTACGTACTGCCCTCAGACTATAAGTTGTTTACCGACTGGGAAGAAGATGGTGAAAGAACGTGGGACGTTATGCGCGCTATAGATTACGCGCTTTCCCGTGGCGACGTTAACCCATCTAAAATTATTGTGACTGGGGTTTCAATGGGGGGAGAAATTGCAGCATTTGTCGCAGCGTTTGACCCCAGAATAGCCTGTGCAATTCCGGCAGGTTTTTCACCTGATCTTAATGTCTTAAAATTTCGCGGCAGCCACGGTTGCTGGAATTGGCACTATTCAGATATTCGCGAATACATCGACGCGTCAGACCTATCTGCATTAGTAGCTCCTCGCTCGTTAATGATCCAAACTGGCAAGATGGACACTGTCTATTCAGGTTTTAACCCCCCATTTGCTTCAGATAAACAAGTAGCTAGAAGAATCCGATCTGCTTATTTTAATAACGAGCAGGGAAAATTTATCCATTATCTTCACTATGACGTTCACCGCTATCACTTTGGCGAAATTGGTCAAGAAATGTACGTAAGAGTTCCCACCAACATAGCACCTACAATGCTGTTCGGTGATTATTTTTGGCAATACGACTCAGCTACTTACGCTCCAATACCTCAATCAGTCCTTGGATATATTAGCAACTGGCTATCTCCGTAGATTTTTTCATTGCTCCCAAGAACGCATTGAGCCTTGACGTGAGCGGGGCGTGGCTTACGAATACGCTTTCTTTTCGATGCTGGCCGTTGTAGTTTTAGTCACAACGCAGCTTTCAATTTCATTTCATCATTCAAGAGGAGAATCTATGTTCAAGAAAGTTTTGCTCTTTGGCCTGTTGGCCTGCACCCTGGCTTTCGCGGCTTGTTCGGACGATAAAGAGGACGAGGCAACAGGAAACCCTGTAACCACGGCAACGGCGGCAAATACTGAGCCGGTCGCCACCTATGTTCAGGGCTTTTATGGTTTAGAGGGCACTACCGGCGGCAACACCTGGCGCTGGATGTCGCCGCAAGGAATCGTCAAACTCAAAAATACCGGCAAGGATATGAAATTACAGATTGTCGGCGACATTCCGTTGAACGAACTAAAAGCTGCACAGAGCTTCAAGATTTCTCTGAACGGTGAACTCTTGGAAGATTTTACGGTGAAAGAAAACGTGGATAAACAATACGAAATCCCGGCGGCGAAACTAGGGTCGGGGCCAACCTCAGAGTTGGTAATCACAGCGGATAAATCCTTCGTACCCAAAGACATCAACCCAAAATCGGGAGATGATCGCAAACTCAGCTTTTCGCTAAAAAAGATAATCTGGGAACCGAAGTAAGAACGGCCTGGGTACAGTTCAAGCTATTAGGGAGCTTCCGCCTTCGATAAGGCCGAAGCTCTTTTTTTATTTCGCCAATGCCAAAGCGCCAACCCCACCATCAGCACGAACGTTGCCTGCGAAATAAAGAACCCGCTGCGTGCCATCGGTGCAGCGTAGCGCATCACAACCCGATGCTTCCCTGCCGGAACCGCTACGCCGCGCAACAGGTAATCAGCCTTATAAATAGGAACTGGAACGCCGTCTAACGTAGCCTGCCATCCGTCATAAAAAAGTTCGCTCACGACTAACACTGCGGGTTGGTCAGCCTCGGTTTCAATCGTAAACCGGTTAGGGCTGTAACTGGTGACTCGTGCTGATGAATCAGGTGACAACGGTTGCCCGGTGAGCGGCGGCAGTTGTCCCGGAGCTATCTCTAACAACGCCGTTTGACGCGGGTCAAAAGGCTCTTTGCTATATCCGCGAATTCGTTCCCACGCCTGCGCCTGATTAACGGCTTCAGCCTTCGGGGTGAGCCACGTCCGAGGAAGCGCGCGTTGATTCCGAAACACCAGCGCGCCGTCTTGCTGATAAACCTGTTCCCAGCGCATCGAGTCGAGCGCCAGCATCGGCGCAGAGGTACCTTCTGCTTGATCGGCAAGCGAAGCTCTGAGCAAAATAACGTCTACATCATCTCGTAACTTTTGTAGTATCACGCCTGTGACTTTCAACTTTTCTCCGAGACTGATGCGCGCCCAATAACGGTGCGAAGAAAAACTATTCTGCGCATCGCCTGGCTCGCTGTCATAAGTCGGAGCCAGTTGATGACGAATCGTCGCGCGCACATCGGCACGTTCGTGCGCCCATTCTGAAACCTCTATGCCCGCGCGTAGTTCACGCTCCAGCGCATGCCCATCCTGTGTTTGTATCGTGATGCGTGCGACGGGAGTGCCTTGTTCAAGATGCGTCGAACGCGCCATGCTCGTCACCAACGCCAACGTATCAGCAGTCGGCAGTTGACTGGTAAGTTTGAACGGCTGATCGGTGCGCAACGCCACATCCAAAGCCTTTTCACCCAATCGAATCCCATCCTTTTGCAGCGCCGCTTGTGTCTCAACCCATCCCAGGTTGTCGTAAGTAGCCACATACGTGACGTTGAGTAAATCCAGCACATGCGAACTCTCTCCGAACAACGAGTAATCGGGTTCAAGCCAGGGAACTCGATTAAATCGCTCCCAGTCTTCGCTGTTCATCGCCCGGCTGAGCCGCTCCAACATCAGCGGCTCATAACCGGAAAGGTTGTGCAGCTTCTGCCCTGCCGTCCAGTTAAGCGCATCAATCACTGGCTTGGGTTTATGTGCCTCAGCCCACAATGCGATTTGGGTATAAACACGATTTTCGACTGGCGGGAATTGTTGCAGAAAGCGCGTCACCGGAGCGACACGCGCATAACGACTGGCCCGCGTGTGCAACGGAAACACATGTTCCTGAAAAAACAGCGACGGTTCGGCGAAGCAAGCCACGGCAATCGCCCCCGCCAATAAAAGGCCGCGCCCTCGTGAGGTTGTTGATACCCACCAACCACAACTAACTGTAACCAGCGTAAGTAAAAATAAAACGGCCTTCCAACCTAAATAACTCGAATCTAAATCGCCCAAGACGTGCTGGTCACGAGCAGTAGGTTGAGCCACCGCATCTTGCCAAAACAATATGGCAGCGCAACTGGCAATCAGGCCAAGCGAACCAAGGGCGAGCAGCCAAGGCGAAGCGGTCTTCACTTTCCGGCGCTGCTCCCACCAGACACGCGCCGCATCCCAGCCATAAGCCGACAACATCGCTACCGCAAAAGACCATTCAAACGAATGGCGTGCCGGTACGCGAAACCGGTTGATCATCGGAATGCGATAAACAAGCGGATATAAAGGCGTGTTTTCGCCAAGCATCAATACCAGTGCCAATCCCGCCAATCCCGCCCAGAAAAGGATACGCACATCTCGCTGGCTCTTTTTCCACCAAGCCAGCAACGCGACCAATGCCAACAGCAAGGCCAGCGGAGCGACATAGGTGGTCGAATCGTGGTAGTGATAAATCGGTTCCAGCCAGGACTTCCACAACAACGGCGCGGTGAACGAGCCTTCCACAAATGTCTCGTAACGTAACAGCCCGCGCACGCTACGGTTTACGGCACGCATTGATTCACGTATCTGAAAAGCACCCAACCCGACGGTCAGTAGGCTTGCCGTCATTACCAATATCAGTGGTTTCCAACGTGCCGCCGCCAACCAGGGCAAATTCTCACGTGATGGCACCTCTTCGGCCTGTAATGAAGGCGGGTAAATGACTCCGAGGAAAACAGCATAAAGACTCACGACGACCGACAGGTAAACGAAACCTTGCCCGGTGCCAGCCAACAGAGACATTGTCAGCCCACCGGCAGCAGCCAAGAGACTGGGAATAAACCGACGTACTCGGACTCGCTCCAGTGCAATCAAGATCAAAGGCAACCACATCATCGAATTTGACAGCCATCCATTCGTACAGAACGTCATCAGGCCGCCATAGCCAAACGCCAGCCCAGCCAGCAACGAAGCCAGACGGCTGCGCCCCAACTCACGCACATAAGCGTAAGTGAACATTGGCGCAAGCAGGTAAGGAGCCAGCACAAACACCATCTCAGCCTTATAGCCCGGCATAAACAGGTAACCCCAGGTGAGCGGATAAGCCAGCGCCAGTTGTGCCATAGAAAACAATGGATAGCCGCCAAAGACATAAGGCGTCCATAGTGGCAACATGCCTTGCCGAATCATGTCCCACGCCGCCATCCGCAACGGGATGGAATAGGCGAACGGGTCACCAGATAAAAAGTACTGACCCAGAAACAGCGAGTGCCTAAACAGCAGCATAAAGAAGGCTGTGATGACTGTTAGTATGATCAGTGTTTTTTTATGCTTGCGCCAGAAGGATGCTTCCTGCTTTTGATTCATTGAGAGTCCTCGTTGTGAACCGCATCGGTCTCATCCAAGCGGGCAGTCACATTTTCTGTTCGCTTGCGACGCCTTGAGAACCAGCTTCCAGCGCCAAGTAAAGCTATTCCTAACAAGCTATATCCGGCTCCGTTGCGAAAGCTATGCGCGCGATAACGAAATTCGACGCGATGATTACCCGCTGCTAACACCACCCCTCGTAAAACATAATTCACTCGCTCAATGGGCAGACGTTTCCCGTCCACCCAGGCTTCCCAGCCGCGATAATAAATTTCACTTAGAACTAACAAGCCTGCATTCGCATTGCGCGTTTGCAACACGATGCGTTGCGGCACATAGCGCACGACTTCAACCGAATTTTCCGACGCATTGCCAAAAGCAGGAGGAGCAAAAGTTCGTCGGCTGAAATCTTCCCGTTCGAGCAACGCGACTTGAGCAGGTTCAAAAAGGCTGCCATTCGGTAACTTACCGGTCTTTATGGTTTGCAATACCTCATCGCTGCGTAACAGTTCAGTACGTCCGACAAACCAGACGCGCGGCATGTGTTGCGTATTTTCATAAAGCTCGACACGGCCTAAATCTTCCACCTTGCGCCAACGCGCAGGCGATAAACTAAACTGATTGATCGGCAACGTGCGATTGAGCAAGCTATCAAAAAGCACCGCGCGAGTAACAAAAATTTCTGCTGCACCGCCCACATGTTTAACGTCTACGCGGTTGATTTGGGCGCGCGGGAAACTCAACCGCGTCAGATAGTGATGCCCTTGATAATCACCGGCCGACCAGCTTTCAACGATCTGGGCGCGCTTATGTTTAATGATCGGCAGCACGTCCGCTCGGTCATAAGCCCACTCGGCTGAATCCCTGCCTGCTTGCACTTCGCGCTTGATAACCTGTCCCGTCGTCGTATGAAGCTCAAGTTGCAAAATAGGCGCTCCATCGAAAGTCGCGGCAGAGCCACCCAGCGCCGACACGAGGGCGATTTCAGTCGCGTTGGCATCCACCGCGATGCTGGCTTGCGCGCCATTCGCAAAGGTCAAACTACCCGAAGGTTCGGCAAATTTAACGCCGCCGAGTTCGATATAGTTGAGCGTTTCGGGCGCAGCATTTTTCTCCCGCACCAGATATTTAACGTTCAATAAATCAAAGCCTTTATGTTCCGGGTCGAACGTTGTCAGATCCGAGACCTCACCATCCAGCGACATGCGCCCCGCTAACTCGCTGATGCGCAATAACCGTAAGGGGTCATAGCCGTTCAACGATTGCACGCCCCGTTGAATCGAGATGTTGGTCGTGTTCAATGTTGCCGCGCCTTCTCCCATCATGTCTTTGCCGTAACTCAGCATGCGAAATTGGGACAAGTTACTTTCCCGCGCTTTGATGGCTTTAACCACCGGCGGATCAGCTAAAGCCTGCTTTACATTATGGTCAGCTTCTATCCATTCAGCGGTGAGCCCCCACGACCAGGCATCAACCAGAAAAAACAACGGTAACACGATGATGGCCCAACGCGGACGCCACCGATAAAGCATTAACGCCAACCCCGCCAGCACAAAAATAATTAATGGAATAAAAATGTCAGGATGTTGCGCACGCGCCCAACCAGCCGCTCTGATTTGTGACGCGACCGGTTGTCGGCTCAACAAACGTTCAGCATAAAAACAATAAAGCACGACGCCCGTCGCCAAGCAGCTTGCGATTATCGTTCCCGTAGCCAACAAAATTCGTCGGGCTTGTGAGGCGGTCAATTCGGCCAGCGCAGTTAGCCCTAACCCTGCCAACAAACTCAGCGCGAAATTAAACTCAAACAAATGCCTGCCCTGCGCTCGGAAAAGCTTGTAAACCGGTAACTGAAATAATGCGTGGTGAAAGCTGTGAGGTAAGTAACTGCCAAAAGAAAGGAATAAGGCCAGCGCGGCAATGATTGCCCAGAACCAGACACGCCGGTCTGGTGCGCTCGTTTTGCGCGCGGTGAATAGAGCCAACAATGCCAACCAAATTGTAGCCAGCCCCACGTAAGCGGTAGTTTCAGGCGGATTCCAACTCCCCCAATACATCACGTCGTAAGGAGCAAGCTGTGCGCTGCCGAAAAAATAAGGGAAAAACAAATTCAGCCATTGGCCGGGCGGGTAAGAAAATTGAGAAAAATAATCGTAATCAATACCGGCGCGTTCACCATAAGAAAGCATCTCACGCGCTGGTAAAAGTTGAATCAGGGAAAGCAGCCCTCCGCATAACGCCATCATAAATAAACTGGCTAAATAACGTGGCTTATTTAAGTATGACCGGTCAAAGAACGGCAACAAGGCAAATGGCACAATCACGAACGCCCCATAAAAAGTCATTTGCGGATCGCCTGCAAAAAGCTGTAATGCGATAAAACAAGCTCCGAGCGTAATCCAACGCCAGCGCACCTGCCGGGCAAGTTCACTTATTGCCAGCAATATCCACGGCAGCCACGCCGCCGCCGCTACGCGATTGGTGTGGCCGAGGTGAGCGATCATAAATCCGCCGAAGGTGAAGGCCATGCCAGCGATCAAGCTACCTAAACGAGTACAACCAATTCGCCGCGCAAACAAATAGGTTCCGATTAACGCAAGATGATAAGTCGTAATCGCCATAAAATTCATAGAGAATTGTGGCGGAAAAATAGCGAACAACCACGTAGGGGGATAAAGCGCGCCGGGTTGCAAGCTAGCCAGCAAAGGCATCCCGCCAAAAATATATGGGTTCCATAATGGCAATTGCCCTTGGCTTAACATTTGCCCAATCAGAATACGAATACCAAATATCTGTGACCAACCATCACCCGGCGCAAGTGTCACTTTCCCCAATACCGCCGGGTAAAAATAAATCAGCGGCAAAGCAAACAGGGCTACGCCGATAGTGATGCGCGTCCAGCGTTCAGATTTTGAGTTTAGCGATGTTACTTCCAGCGAATCAGTCGGGGCATTATTCATATTGGTTAGTCGCGCACTCACGCCGCCAGCGTAATGAGGCATTGAAGTAGTGCGAGTTTCAAGTTACTTGGCAACCTGCTGGTAGCCTTCAACAAGTAACATCGTATTGAAAATGTTACTCAAATAACATTAAAGGGGGCAACGAGTCGCTCGAACTCGTCGTAATCTCGAACGTAATCAGCCGGGTCGTATTTCGCCGACGCCAGCACGAGCAAAATCGCGTTGGGCGAAAACTTGTATTGAATGCCCCACACCAACGGCGCTACGTGAACGCCGACCGAGCGGCGATTGAGCAACAGTTCTTCGCGTTCGTGACCGTCGTCTACCACCAGCGAGCATTCGCCGTTCAGGCAGACGAAAAATTGGTGTAGCACTTTGTGCGCGTGTTCGCCGCGCACTTCGCGGTTGGGTACGTCGAAAACAATGAAATAGCGTTGCGGAATAAAAGGGAGGTTCTGGCCGATCTCGCCGACCGAGAGTGTACCGCGCAAGTCGTGAATAACCGGCATTTCATAGAACGTCACGCCGCTGACTTTGGAAGCTTGCCGCGCGGCGTCGGCGATTTCGGTAATGCGAGTCGAATGCGGCTCATCCCGCTCGGAATCGAGGTAGCCAATGATACGCGCAGGGTTTCCCGTCACTTTGGCGAAGGCCGGTACGTCGTGCGTCACCACTGAGCCAGCGCCGATCATCGCGCGCCGCCCAATCGTCAGCCCCGGCAAGATCGTCGCGTTCGCGCCAATCGTTGCGCCCTCACGCACAACCGTGCGCGCAAAGGCCGCAGGCTTATGTTTGCTGCGGGGCATCGGGTCGTTGGTGAAGGTGGCGTTCGGCCCCACGAATACGTCATCGCCCAGCGTAATGCCGTCCCACAGTTGCACGCCGCATTTAATCGTCACGCGGTCGCCGATGCGCACGTCGTTTTCGATGAATACGTGGTCGCAGATATTGCAATCGCGTCCGATGATGGCACCGGGCAAGACGTGGGCGAACGCCCAAATGCGTGTGCCCGCGCCAACTTGCGCGGTTTCAACCAAAGCATTGGGATGTTGAAAATACTCGGCAGTATCCATTTACGTTATTCGATCTCGTTATTCGGTAATCTCGTGCGACCTGAAAAATTGCGTCATCGCTTGAATGACCTGCTCGATTTCCGCTTCGGTCATTTCGGGGAAACAAGGCAGCGTTAAAACTTCGTCGCAAAGGTGTTCGGTGAAGGCCAACGCTGAAACAATAAAAGAATCTTTCTGGGCGATGGGCTGGCAATGATCTGGAACGGGATAGTGGATGTCAAAACCGATGCCGTGCGCTTGCAAATGAGCTTGCAACGCCGCGCGTTCCGCGACGCGAATAACATAAAGATGCACAACATAGCTTTCATCCAGATGCGGCGGCGTCTTGAGCGGCAATGCCGCAAAAGTCTGTTGGTAGCGCCGCGCGATGTCACGCCGCCGCTCATTGTGCGCCGCCAAGTGAGGCAGCTTGGCGGATAAAATGGCGGCTTGTATTTCATCCAAACGACTGTTGCAGCCGCCCACGTGTTCGACCACGTATTTTTTGCCCCAGCCGTATTGCCGCAAAATTCTCAAGCGTTCAGCCAGTTGCGCATTGAACGTAAGCAAAGCCCCGCCATCGCCGCACGCGCCCAGATTTTTCGTAGGATAAAAGCTGAAACAGCCTACGTCGCCGAAGGTCCCGGCTTTCCTGCCCTTGCGCTGCGCACCGTGGGCTTGCGCGCAATCTTCGATTAGCGGAATGCCGCGCGCCGTTGTCAGCGCCAGCAACGATTCAAGATCAGCGAGTTGCCCATAAAGGTGTGTGACGATGACGGCTTTGACGTTCGGTTGCGCGCGCAATAGGTGGGCTAACGCATCGGCATCCATCGTTAAGGTAACAGGCTCGACTTCAACATAAGCGGGGATTGCGCCAATCGCACGAATCGCGGTGGTTGAATACATTCCAGCATTAGCGACCGTGGCAACCAGATCGTTGCGCTGAACGCCGACGGCGCGCAATGCCAGTTCCAACGCGTCCGTGCCGTTCGCCACGCCAACGCAATGCGCTGCGCCGTTCCATTGCGCGAACTCAGCCTCGAAGCGTTCCAACTCAGGGCCTAACACGTACCAGCCGCGCGCGAGCACTCGTTCGACAGCGGCTTGCAGTTCTGCCTGCAATTCAGGCGAACTGCGTCTGAGATCATTGATTAACAGCACAGGGACCAACGGCACTGGGTTCATTTATCGCGGTAAGTGAGCGGAGCTTTTTGCTCTGCCGGAATGCGCGAGCGGTATTCAAAACCCGCGCGGCGCTGTTGAAAATCAGCTTTGGCAGCGGCGATGAGCTTGCGGTCTTTGAAAAGTTCGAGCGCGCTCAAGACCAATGTTTTCGCGGCGAGTACCATTCCTTTGCGTCCAACGCTGGAACCTGCGCACGCCGTAGATTGCCAGCTATGACCGGGCGTACCTGGCACAAAGGTCGCCGTCGTGAATTGCGCGGTCGGCACGATCCAACTCACGTCGCCTACGTCGGTTGAACCGAACCCTGAGCCGTCGTCTGCCATAGGTTTTTGAATCTCGGATTCGCTGCCGAGCGGCAAAGCGCCATCGAGCGAAAAGGTTTGCCGCAACTTTTCAGCAAAGGCTTTTTCTTCGGGCGTATAACTCAGCCCACCCGCGACTTTAAGTTGCGCGTCGAACAGATTCGCCAATGGTGCGTTGGGCAACAGGTTGAATACGCTGTTGACGATTTCCATCTTCAGTTGCGTTTCGGTGGCGAGCGCACCGGCTTCAGCGCACTTGATGAGGCGCGACCAAATACCATCAAGCGTAGGCATGCTCGGATGCCGCGCATACAAATAAACTTCGGCAAAGTCGGGCACAATGTTCGGCGCTGAACCGCCGTTGGTAATGATGTAATGCAAGCGCGTCGTTTGCGGCACATGTTCGCGCAACATGTCTACGGCGTGGGTCATCAAGAGCGCGGCGTCCAATGCCGAACGCCCTTGCTGTGGCGCTCCGGCGGCGTGGGCGGCGGTTCCGTAAAAACGAAACTTCGCGGAGATGTTCGCCAACGAAGATTGCATGTCCGCCGCGTTGCGGTCACCTGGATGCCACGCGAGTACCACATCACAATCGTTAAAGACGCCCGCGCGCGACATATAAACCTTGCCACCGCCGCCTTCTTCAGCGGGCGAGCCGTAAAAACGAATCGTGCCTGACAACTTCTTTTCAACAAGGTAATTTTTGACCGTGATCGCCGCAAAAGCTGAAGCCACGCCAAACAGATTATGTCCGCAACCGTGACCGGGAGCGCCCGTGACAATGGCTTTCTTTTCGGCTCCGTCGGCTTGCGACAATCCGGGTAGCGCGTCGTATTCGCCAATGATGCCGATGATCGGCTGACCGCTGCCGTAACTCGCTACGAAAGCCGTAGGAATGTCGGCGACGTTTTCTTGCAAGGCAAAACCCGCCGCGCGCAACTCGGCTTTGAGCAACGCGGCGCTCTTGTGTTCTTTGTATCCGACCTCTGGTTCTTCCCAAATCTTGCGAGAGAGGGCACCGTATTTCTGCGCTTGCGCGTCCATCTGCTTGAGCAAGCTGGCGCGCTCGTCTTGCGCAACCGTCTGAGCACACGCGCAACTCAACACTGCGCATACCATTAACCAACTGCCGAATTTGTTCATATTTCAGTCCTTTTTGGAGAGTAGAGAAACTGCGCGGCGGATTGTAGCCGATACGACCTAGTCTTTGGAGTCAGTTACTTGGGCGTCAGTTCAAATTCATTCCAGCCTAATTTATAGCATTCAAGAAAATGTTTTCCCCACGAAGGGATACGAAGTTTTCACGAAGAGAGGAATTCTAACGTTTCAGCCTTCGTGTATATTTTCGTGTGGCTTCGTGGGAGAAATTCTTTTTCTGAAAGGCTATAGTACGCCGTCAGTGCTGGTCGAAGCATGCAATAAGGCGTTCGCTCGATACTCCACG
Source organism: Acidobacteriota bacterium (assembly GCA_031414155.1). Classification (GTDB taxonomy): domain Bacteria; phylum Acidobacteriota; class Blastocatellia; order RBC074; family RBC074; genus JACPYM01. The sequence continues at coordinate 7,046 of JANNUY010001022.1, read as the reverse complement.
CACTTGATTTCATTCTCTTTCGCTTTACCAACGTTTTATGAATCAGCGTACTTTTTATTTTTTGAGTGCCCTCGGCTTGTGCCTGTTAGCTTGCGGTTGGTTCGTCACTTCCGTTGTTCAATCTCAAACCAGTGACAACCAGACGCCACGCGCGTTGCCTGATTTCGACCTGCGCAACGACCGCGCCAATTATGTGGATGAGTCTCAAGCCTCAAAGAAACTGTGGAGCCTGCAAACACGTCTTTCACAAGGCAGCGTCGCCATACCGAACAACATTGCGCGTCGCTTCGTGCAAACCCACAACGATGCATTTGGCCTCAGCGCCAGCGAAGCCAATGCCCTCACCGTCGCTCGTGAATATCGCACCGAACACAACGGCGTCACGCACGTCACCTTGCAACAAACATTGCAAGAGGCACATCGCGCCATTCCGGTCTTTGAAGGCGATGTCACAACGCACATCGCACGCAATGGCGAAGTCATCGCCGCCAGCGGTTCGCTCATAAGCCGTTTGGCTCAAACGATAAACGCAACTGAGCCTACGCTCACGGCGGAACAAGCCTTGCGCATCGCGGCTGATTACGCGGCAGTCACGCCTTCCCCGTTGCAACGCCAGACGCTCGCGGGCAAGACGACGTTCAAGGCAGACAAATACGAACGCGATGTCGCGCCTGAGTTGGTTTACTTTCCTTTAGCGGCTGAGGCGACACGACTCGCGTGGCAGATGACATTGTGGTTGCGCGATACGCCGGACGTTTATTTGCTGGTCATAGACGCCGAACGCGGTTCGTTGCTTTATCGCCGCAACCTGACGAACTACGAACAAGTGCAACCTTCAGGGCCGCGTGGGCAAGTCTTCACCGGTGAAAGCCCGCGTCCAAACTTGCCCGTCGTCACGACGACCCCCGCAACGGTTGAGCGCGTAGAGCTTCCTTTTCGTCCTACGCCTTTTAACGGACGCGAGACGTTCACGATGGGCGACCCACATTACGATTGGTGGAACACCAAAGCCCCGAACGACCTGATTAGCAACAACACCAGCACTTATCTAGACCGCGACGCCAGCCCTAACCAACCCGACTCGCCGCGCCTGACTGTAACTGACGGCCTATTCAATTTTCCGCTCGATCTATCGCTTGCACCGACGACCAACGATTATCAAAAGGCTGCGCAAGCCAACGTGTTTTATTGGGTCAATCGTTATCACGATATTTTGTATCAGTTCGGTTTCACTGAAGCGGCGGGTAACTTTCAGACTGACAATTTCACTTTTGGCGGACGGGGCAACGACGCAGTTAACGCCGAAGTGCAAGACGGTAGCGGTACGAACAACGCGAATTTTTCTACGCCCGCCGATGGCGGCGCGGGTCGCATGCAAATGTATTTATGGACGGGCAATCCACAACGCGACGGCGATTTCGATCAAGGCGTAGTCATTCACGAACTCACGCATGGCTTAAGCAGTCGGTTGATTGCGGGCTTGGGCGGCGTGCAAGGCGGCGGTATGGGCGAAGGCTGGTCGGATTATTTCGGCATCGTCTTGCTGGCGAAAGAAGGCGACGACCTTGATGGCAGTTATGCCGTCGGCCAATACGCCACTGGAAATTACACGCGCGGCATTCGACGCTTTCCTTACAGCACGAACCCCAACGTTTATCCCTACAATTACGGCGAAGTGAAACTCACGGGTGTCGTGCATCCGACGGGCGAGATTTGGTGCAACACGCTGCTCGAAATGCGCGCTCAGTTGATTCGCCACCACGGCTTTCAGGAAGGCCAGCGCCAGAGCATTCAACTGGTCGTGGACGGCATGAAACTCTCGCCGCGTTCGCCTTCATTCGTTGATGCGCGCAACGGCATCTTGCTGGCCGACAAGGTCAACAACGGAGGCGCAAATCAATGTTTGTTATGGCAAGCCTTCAGCAAACGCGGCCTGGGCTACCAGACCGAATCACTCTCGGCTAACGATAACTTCCCGATTGAGAATTTCGACGCGCCGCCTGCGTGCCATCCGACGGGCACATTGACGCTTGATCGCAAGAGCTATCTTTCGGGCGAAACGATGCGCGTCAGTCTGGGCGACCGCAACGCGACGGGGGCGGTGCGTGTGCGCGTAACGAGCCTGCCCAGCGGCGATGAAGAAACTTTTACGCTGACGCCTGATGCAACTTTCAATGGCGCTTTCAACGGCGCCGTGCGCATCAGCAACAGCGCCATGCAAAAAGGCGACGGCATTGTTCAGGCTTCGCTGACCGCGCGCGATAAGCTGCGCGTCAGTTACGAAGACGCCGACAACGGCGCAGGCGTGGCTTCGACCATCACGAAAGAGTTTTCGCTCGCAGGCGAAAACCGTTTGTATGAAGACGATCTCGAAGGCGGCAATCGCGGCTGGCTGCCGATGGAAGCCAGCAGCACATGGGCGCTGACCAACACGCGCGCGGCTTCGGGCACTACGTCGTTTACTGACAGTCCAGGGGCGAATTACCCAAACAACGCCAGCTATTCGCTGCTGTCGCCGCGCTTCGATTTCAGCCGGATGGACGGCGCGACGCTAGCCTTCTCGCATAGTTATGCGTTTGAGAATCTTTTCGATTACGGCTTTGTCGAAGCATCAACCGACGACGGCACGACGTGGCGGCGGATGGCGGCTTATACCGGCACACTCGCCTCGTTCACGCCCGCTCGCGTAAGCCTCGACGGACTCGCAGGCATGCCCAACGTACGGCTGCGCTTGCGCGTGCAAAGCGATCCCGGAACCGTCGGCGACGGCTGGTTCATTGACGACATTCGCGTCATCGGTCGGCAATCGGATGTCGCCGCGCTGCCGCCCAACGCGGCTTACGCGCCCGTCATCACCGAGGGGGTGAATGCTTTCGGCGCGCTCGCGGGCGGCAACACGGTACGCATCATCGGCGCGAACTTTTCTGACAGCGCCGACACGACTGTGTTTTTCGGCGCACGCCCAGCCACTAACGTCACCGTGTTGGGACAAGGTGTATTGACTTGCATCGCGCCTGCTTCAGCACAACCCGTCGCAGTCACAATCAGGCTCGACAATCGCTTCGGTTCGGCACAATTGGTCAACGGCTATCTTTACTATCAAGCAGGCGGAACGCCGACAGCACCGACGGTCAGCAGCCTTACGCCCGATGCGGGTTCGGCGCGCGGCGGCACGGTCGTGACGGTGCTGGGCAACAACTTCACGCCTGAGACGCGGCTGCAATTCGGCACGCTGGCGGTGACGACGCCGCAATTCATCACGAGCCAAATGCTGCGCGTCACAACGCCAGCCGCCACCGCCAACGGCGCAGTCAATGTACTGGTTTCACAAGGACTCAATCTGTTGGCGACCTTGCCGAATGCTTTCACTTACCACGCGCCGACGCCGCCCACCATTGAATTGCTATCGCCCACCGGCGGCGAACAGATTTTTACCGGTACGACCATCACGGTGCGTTGGCGTTCGCGCGACAACCGCAGCCTCATACGCCATCGCGTAGAGCTGCACAGCGGCGAAGGCACGGCGCGGCGCAAGGTGGTTGACCTCGCTACGGAATTGCCTGGCAGCGCGCAATCATTCAACTGGAACGTTTCGACGGGCTTAGCCGCTGGGACGAGTTACACGTTACGCGTCACCGCGCTCGACGACGAAGGCGCTGAGACCGAAGCCTTTTCGTCCAACGTCTTTTCACTGGCGCGGCGTTGGCAGACGTCGGGCGCGATTGCGCAATCCGTCCAACGTCCGGCGGTCACGAGTGACGGACAAAACCTTTTCATCTTTGGCGGACGCACGGGCACGGCGAGCGGTTCGACGATTGGGACGGCGCAACGCTTGCGGCTCGATCAAACGCCGCCGACCGCAGAACCATTGGCTGCAATGCCGGTGGGTTTGAACGCAGCGGATGCGGCTTATCTGAACGGCAAAATTTATATTGCGGGCGGCATCAATCCACAGGTCACATTTGAGCAAAAACTTTTCGTTTACGACGTTACGACGAATGCCTGGAGTACCGCCGCCGCGCCGCCGGACGATTTATATTTGTATTCGCTGGTCGCCGATCCCGTGCGCAACGTGCTTTATCAAACCGGCGGCATCGGGTTCGATTCCAACGCCAACTCGCGCCGCGCGTGGCGTTATACGCCGCAAAGCGACCGCTGGGACGAATTGCCGCCGATGACGACGGCGCGTTTCGCGCACGAAGCCGCGCTCATCAACGGCAAGCTTTATGTATGCGGCGGCTCGGCTTCCACCGAAGTTTTCGATTTCGATGCGCAACGCTGGACGACGCTTGCCAACTTCCCTGCGCCGCGCCAGTACTCGATCAATGCGCTTGCTCAAACCGCCGACGGACGCGCGCTGTGGCTCATCGCCGGTGGCGAATTGCTCACCAGCACGACTCCGCTGGGCGATGTGATGGCTTATGATCTGGCGAACAATCGCTGGTTTCCGCTGGACGGTTCGTTCGGCTTAATCACTGCGCGTTCGCTGACCGCAGGCGTCACGATCAACAACCAGCTTTATGCCGTAGCCGGTTTCACGGGCGCGACCAATCTCACCAGCGTCGAACGCCTGCCGCTCAACAATCTGGCGGTGATGAGTCAGAACCAACCGCCGCTGTTGGTTACGCCTGCGACGACACTGGCTTTTGTCGGACAGGAAATCAGCTTTGAAGTGAATGGTTACGACCCGATGCGCGACAGCGCGCTGACGCTTACGGCGCAAAACCTGCCGCCTGGGACATTCATTTTCAACATCTTCCCGAACAACGATGGCTCAGTGACGGGAAGTGTTCGCTGGACGCCAACCGCCAGCGATGCCAATCGTGACTATACAATCAGCTTCACCATCAGTGATGGGCAATTGAGCGACACACGCGCCGTCACGTTGCGCGTTAAGAACGCCGCGCCCCTGGCCGCCGTCAACGCCGCCAGTTACCGCGCAGTACAAGTCGCGGCAGAACAAATCTGTTCGGCCTTTGCCGCGAATTTGGGAACACAAACTTCTATCGCGCAAACCTTGCCGCTGCCTGCGACGTTGGGCGGAACCACTGTGACAGTGAACGGCCTCGCGGCTCCGTTGTTTTTCGTGTCGCCCACGCAAATCAATTTCCTAATGCCGCCCGCTGTCGGCTTGGGCAGTGCACAAGTCGTCATCCGCACCGCGCAAGACGTTTATTCAGTCGGCACAGTCGAAGTCGTCCCCAGCGTGCCTGCGATTTTCACTAACAACGCGCAAGGCACAGGTGCAGCGGCGGCGATGGCTACGCCGGACGGCGCGACGTTCCAGAGCGCGCCTTTCGACATCACCATCGGCGGGCGTCCGAATTATCTGTTGTTATTTGCGACAGGCATCAGGCGGGCTACGACTGAATTCCCCAACGACACCAATGGCGTAGCCGAAACCGTCCGCGCCACCATCGAAGGCCAACCCGCCAACGTGCTTTACGCGGGCGCGCAAGGCAGCCTCGTCGGACTCGATCAACTCAATATCGAATTCCCTGCGAGCCTGGCCGGACGCGGCGCGCGTGACGTTGAAGTTGTCGTATCAGTGAATGGTGTTGAGGCTAATCGCGTGACGGTAAGAGTGAAGTAAAGGCAAGTCATCGAACCAGAAGGCTTTCGCCACAAAAAAGCACAAGGATCACAAAAAGAAACTTCATCATCGGAAATCTTTTTGTGGCTCTTGTGCTTTTTTTGTGGCGAAAGCCCTTTTGGTTTGCTCGATTTTTTATACCCAGTCAGGTTCCTGACTGAAAAAGTGTTTGATGTTGCGGATGGCTTGCGCCGTGCGTTGTTCGTTTTCGATCAAGGCAAAGCGCACGTGCGTATCGCCTGCTTGCCCGAAGCCGATGCCGGGCGCAACGGCTACGCCTGCGTCGGTGATGAGGTGCTTGGCGAATTCGAGCGAACCGGCTTTCGCATAGGCTTCAGGAATTTTCGCCCACACGAACATCGTGCCTTTCGGCGCAGGCACATCCCAGCCGATGGAGTGCAAGCCTTTAATCAACGCATCGCGGCGATTTTTATAGACGCTCACGATTTCGGGCACGTATTCATCGCAATCGCGCAGCGCAATCACGCCCGCGATTTGAATCGGCTGAAACATGCCGTAATCCAAATAACTCTTGATGCGCGTCAGGGCGTAAACGACTTGCGCATTGCCTACGCAAAAGCCCATGCGCCAGCCTGCCATCGAATAACTCTTCGACATTGAGAACATTTCGACGGCGATGTCTTTCGCGCCTTTGACTTGCAGGATGCTCGGCGCTTGTCCGCCGTCGAAGATCAAATCGGCATAAGCCAAATCGTGAATCACGAGATAGCCGCGATGACGCGCTATGCCGATGACTTCCTCAAAAAACGCGAGGTCTACGGTTACAGTCGTAGGGTTATGCGGAAACGACAGCACCAAAATTTTGGGCTGCGCGCTGTCTGAGTATTCGAGTTTGCGCAAGGCTTCGAGCGTAGCTTCAGCGCCATCATTGATCGGCAGCTTGATGATTTCGCAACCGGCAATCGTCGCGGCGAACGAGTGAATCGGATAACTAGGATCGGGCACGATGACTTTGTCGCCCGGTTCGACCAGCGCGAGAATCAAATGTGAGAATCCTTCTTTCGCGCCGATGGTGGCGATGGCTTCGGTTTCGGGGTTAAGTTCGACGCCGTAACGTCGCGCGTACCAGCGCGTGATTTCTAACCGCAAATTCGGAATGCCTTTCGATTGTGAATAGCGATGATTCTTGGCCTGTTGGGCGGCTTCGCAAAGTTTGTCTACGATGGGTTGCGGCGTTGCCAAGTCGGGATTGCCCATGCCGAAATCAATGATGTCTTCGCCACGATGGCGCGCTTCCATCTTGAGTTGATTGGTCACCGCAAACACATAAGGCGGCAATTTTTCGATGAGGGGAAAACGGAAATTCATTCAGTACTACCTGCTTTCTAAAGTAATTAGGCGGGCAAAATTGACAGGCGGTTTGAGCCGCTTCTATAGTGCCTTTCGCCTTTCATATTTCAAACAAAACAACCAAAGTTGTAGGGCAAGTTTG
>JANNUY010001021.1:0-2600 GCA_031414155.1 Acidobacteriota bacterium | reverse complement strand
CGCACCGGCAAGGTGGAACGTTTCGTTATTTACGGCAGCTATGTGACCGCCAAGCCCGCGCCTAATGACGTAGACGTTTTCCTGGTGATGCGCGACGATTTTCGTGAGGCGGATTATACGGAAGAAACGCTGCCGCTCTTCAACCACATGCGTTCTCACGATGAATTGGGAGCAAGCATTTTCTGGATTCGCTCTACGGCGGTCTTGTTGGAATCTGTGGATGAGTTCGTCGCCTATTGGCAAACCAAGCGCGACCAAACACGGCGTGGCATCATCGAAGTAACTTAGGGAAGTAACCCAGGAGTCAAAATGATTCAAAATGATCTTGAGCTAAAAGTTACCCAAGACCGTATCGCCCAGTTTGAAAGTTGGGTCGCGCAATTTCGCGTCACGACTTCACCGGAAGAATTCAAACTGATGTCCGGCGGCTATCTGGCTGAGATTGATAAAATGCACGCCGAAGTGATGGAGTACCTGAGCCGCCACGCCAGCGAATCGGAACTGGCGCAAGCCGCCTGAGCCTCACTTCAGTGTTGCACGATTGGTCGGCGCAGGTGCAGCGGTTGAGCGAGCGCGCACAGCGTTGGCAAGCCAAGCTATAGGTGGCTTAACCCGCAGCGAAGAAGAGTAGCGACATTACCTCAACACCCGGTCCCTCATCCGCCACAAACTCTGCGCTGTGAACGGCTCGCCCTCAAAGACTATCTGCTTCACTGCTTTTCCCAGCTTTGCCTGTTGTTGCAAATACGCACTCACATTCATCCAACGAATCCCTTTATCAGAGGTACGGATTACCAACATCACCGGATACTCTTGCGACTGCCAATACTCGGCATGGCGCGGTTTGTTGATTTTGAAGATTTCGCGTCCGTCTTTGCGTGTATCCAGATAGGAATCGCCTGATTTCAATTGCAAGTAAACGCGCCGCCCGCTGGCTTCGCCCTGGTCGCTTTTGAATTCGATCTCGCCATCAATGCCCCAATCAGAGTTGGGTGTAGGCCGAAAGATTTGCCCAGCTTCACCCGCAATCGCGAAGGCGTGGCCGAGCAGGATCAATTCGCGGCTCTCATTGTCAATCGCACGGCGTGCTTGTTCGTCCATCGCGCGTACGATCTCTTGTGTTTCTTCCGAAGCGAACTTCTCCTCGATCAAATCCCACAAGCCGAACCGTTGCTCACAGCGAGAACAGAGCATGTCTTTCCTGCCGCTCGTCAGCCGCTCTTTCACAGCCTCGTGGTCATTGATCGGCTTATGGCAGTGCGGGCAGATGTAATGCCGTGTCCGAACAAGGTCAGAGTCTTTCGACTTCAGGTGATCGTGGACGTAGCGAATAAAGTTGACCTGAGTTTCTACAGCCACGCCCGGCGCACAATAAACGGCGATCTCACCCGCGCCTTCGGCCTTGCGCGTCATCTTCAACCCTACTCGCTGTCCAGCGGGCGTCTTGAAATCGGCGGCGAAGCGCCAGAGTTGGTTTTTCTCGAACGCCGTCGTGTGATGCAACCGCACGACCAGCGTGGCATAAATCTCATCCAGCATCCCGCTGAAGTGGTAAGTCACCAGTGCCGCCGGATGATCGCCCATCGCGGGACGCTCGCGTTTGAAATAGGACGGGAAGACGAGCAGCGAACCTTGCTCAGATGGCTCGCGCAAACACAGCCCGTGGTCAACAAAAGTCTGGTGCATCGCCCGCAAGACGATCTGCTCTTCGTCGCGCGGCAGCCGCTGCATGATCCAGCGCACCTTCGACGACGTCGGCTTCGCGGATGCGGCCCAGCTCGTCCGGGTGGGCGCGCACCTTAAGTATCCCGGCGGCGGCGTACCCGTTGATGCGTTCGGGCTGCAGCAATACGAAATCGCCGAATTCCAATTGCCAGACCGCGCCGGGGCCAGCCAGCAATCCAACCACGGCGCGCAATTCTTCGAGCTACCAGCTTTAGCTCCGTAGGAGAGGCCTGTTTATAGCACTGAGAGCGTCAAATTCCTCAAGCTCCGTAGGAGCGAAATGTGCCGCAGATGCCGCTCCTACGGAGCTAATCAGGATTTTTCGGCTCAATCTATAAACATTCCGCTCCTACGGAGCTAATTTCCAAATAAGCTCTTAGAGCTTGAAAGTTTCAGCAATGACTGGAGAGCTAACAAAAGTAATTTATTGTAAGTACCGCACATTTATCCAACCTTCATCAGTTCCAGCACGAACTTTGACCCATTTGCTGGTTTCACTTACGGTTTCCATTTGTTGGTTAAGTATAAAAAAAAGAACGTTCCCTTTGTTAAGAACAGTGACTGCTGGCGCACTATTGCTTGGCTGCGCAAATAACTTAACCTTCTCGTACTTTATTGCATAGGATGCATCATAGCTATCGTTAGGAACCCATCCTTCGAAACTCTCAAACTTAACTTTAACCCAAGTAGTTTCTGTTGGAACATCCTGTGTCTCGCCCAGCATTTGGACTTTTGCCCCAACAGGTAGCTTGCGAATAGGGTTACATTTCAAAGCACAACTGCGAAGGTTGACATATGGCAAAATATCATTGGTGACTGTTTTCACTGGATGATCGTCAACGTTCTTAGCCCTATCAGCATTGCCAGCATTGCCA
>JANNUY010001020.1:0-3316 GCA_031414155.1 Acidobacteriota bacterium | reverse complement strand
CTCGCATGGCGATGAAGGCTTATGTCGTGCCGAGCATCGAGACCGAAGCCCATCGCGCTCTCAAAGACATTGCCGACGAAGCCGCGATCAAAGTGTTTGCTGAAAACGTACGCAAGCTGTTGCTCGCCGCGCCTTATGGTTCAAAGGCTGTATTGGGCGTTGACCCGGGCATTCGCACAGGATGCAAAATGGCGGTCGTCAACGATTCGGGGCAATACGTCGCGTCAACCGTGATGTATCTGCAAGGCGACAACGAAAAAACGAAAGCCAAAAAGTTGCTCGAAGAGACGGTGCGCAACGCGAACATTCGCGCCATCGCCGTCGGCAACGGTACGGCAGGACGCGAGACCGAGACCTTCGTGCGCGAAGCGTTGAAAGAAGCGGACCTCACCGTTCCCGTGGTGATGGTCAACGAATCGGGCGCTTCGATTTATTCGGCGAGCGAAGCCGCGCGTGAAGAATTCCCTGATCTCGATCTCACGATTCGCGGAGCCATTAGCATCGCGCGCCGCTTGCAAGACCCGCTCGCTGAACTTGTCAAGACCGATCCCAAATCAATCGGCGTCGGCCAATATCAGCACGACGTATCGCAACCCGCGCTGAAAAAGGGTTTGGATTTCGTCGTTGATTCGTGCGTCAACACTGTCGGCGTCAATCTCAATACGGCAAGTTATCATTTGCTCGAACACGTCGCGGGCATCGGGCCGTCGCTGGCGAAAAAGATTGTCGAACATCGTTCGACGAATGGGTTGTTCACTTCGCGGCAACAATTGCTCGACATCTCGCGCTTCGGCAAAAAGAATTTCGAGCAAGCCGCCGGATTTTTGCGCATCGCCGATGCGGCTTACCCGCTAGACAACACAGGCGTACACCCTGAGCGTTACGCGCAACTTGAGAGCCTCGCCGCGCGCGTAGGCAAAACTGTCGGCGATCTAACCGGCAGCGGGGTCGAATTCGTCAAGCAAGACGCTGAACTCAAAGCGGAACTCGGCGAGTTCACCTTCGCCGACGTGATTGCCGAACTCAGCAAACCCGGACGCGACCCGCGCGATCAATTTCAAGCCTTTGCTTACCGCGAAGACATTCACTCGTTGAGCGACTTGCAACCCGGTATGACCTGCCCCGGCATCGTCACCAACGTGACCAACTTCGGGGCGTTCGTTGACATCGGCGTACATCAAGACGGCCTCGTACATATCTCGCAACTCGCTGACCGTTTTATCAAAGACCCGCGCGACGTAGTCAACCCCGGCGACCGCGTAATGGTGCGCGTACTCGAAGTCAATCATGACAAACAACAAATCGCCCTGACGATGAAAAGCGGCGCTGAAGCTCAACGCCAGCGTCAGCCTGTGGGTGAACCACGCTCAGACGCCGATCAAGGCAATCGTCCGCCGCGTCGTCAGCCCGAACGCGACAATCGTCCATCACGTCCTCAGCGTGACGACCGCAAACGCGAAGAAAAGAAACCACAGGGCTTTAACAATCCGTTCGCCGAACAACTGGCAAACTGGAAAAAATAGTAGGGCTTACGAAAAAAGATTTTCGCCACGAATTAAAACGAAGACAAAAATTGATTCGTGAAAATTGGTGTTAATTCGTGGCGAAAATCTTCTGCGCTGAGATGAACGTGCGTGAACAATTCGGCGACATTGATATTTACCTGTTCGACCAACTGCTTAAAGGTCGCCTGACGCCTGAGATGGCGATTCTGGACGCGGGCTGTGGCGGAGGCCGCAATCTCGTCTATTTTCTACGCGAGCAATTTCAAGTCTTTGCCGTAGACACCCAGCCTCAAGCCGTCGCGCAAGTGCAAGCGTTGGCCGCCCAGCTTGCGCCGCAACTGCCCGCCGCCAACTTCCGCATCGCTGACATCGCTGCATTACCTTTCGCCGGCGCGCAATTCGATCTGGTCATCAGTAACGCCGTGCTGCATTTCGCCCGCGATGAAAATCACTTCGATCAAATGCTGGCTGAGATGTGGCGGACGCTCAAACCCGGCGGCATGCTCTTCGCCCGCCTCGCCAGTTCCATCGGCATCGAAACGCTCGTCCAACCCATCAACCAATTACACCGCAGGGGCTGGTACGCGCTGCCCGATGGCTCTGAACGTTTTTTAGTGGACGAAGCGAAAATCTTCGCGGCAGCGGAACGATTGCAAGCGATCTGGTTGGAGCCATTGAAAACCACCAACGTAGCGAATTTGCGTTGTATGACTACGTGGGTGCTGAGGAAGAACAATTAGCTGATTTTCAGCCTTCGCGTTGGCGGCGCGCTACGCTTTGAAAAAAAGCGAAGGCTGCGTAGACTGCGGCTGTCTCATTTGCCGCTCCATCGCGCGGCGAATAACGCCAAAAGCATTCTCTTTTGGTTTGCTTTCACTTTTTGGTTCGATCAATTGATTTGATGAAAACGCGTTCGCCCTGGCTCACTTTGATTTCGTTGGTCGCGGGCGGCGCGCTTTTCGTTTTCGTCATTCGTCAAACGGGTTCGCACGAATTGTGGCTGCGGTTGGCCCAGCTCGATGCACGCTTGCTCTGGTTGTTATTGGTTTCGGGTTTGCGTCCGTTATTGCGAGCGGCGGCGTGGTGGCACTGTTTGCCGCTGGCCGAACGGCACGGAGCCTTTATCCCGCTGTGGCGTGCGCGTTTGATCGGCGATGCCGTAGGCAACGTGACCACCGCTGGGCCGCTGTTGGCCGAACCAGCGCGTTTGTTGGCGCTCAACGCCAAGCTGCCAATGACGACGGCGACGGCATCGTTGTCGCTGGAGTTTTTGAGTTACTTTCTTTCGGCTTGTTTGGTGATGCTCGCGGGCTTGTTGGTTTTGTTGACGCAATTTGCATTGGACGCTTCGTTGCGCCGCGCGAGTGCCGTGTCAATGCTGTTGTTGCTATCCGTCATCGCGCTGGTGTTGCTGGTCGTCTGGCGGCGCTGGTCGCTGGTAGCGGTGTTGCGACTCGTCGCGGCGCGGCTTGGCTCGTGGCAAGGGTTCAGTGCGGACTTTCAAAACAAGTTGCGGCGTCAACTCGGCAAGCTGCGCAAAATCGAACGGCACACGTTTGATTTCGCGCGCCATTATCCGCGCGATTTCGCCTGGGTGTGTTGGTGCGAAGCGGGCTTTCACTTGTTGGGCGTCATCGAAATCGCGCTGACTCTATGGCTCATCGGCGCTTCGTCTGGCTGGCTCGCGGCCTTCATTTTTGAATCAGTCAATCGCCTAATCAATGTCGTGTTCGCTTTCGTGCCGATCAAGCTCGGCGTAGACGAAGCGGGCACGGCCTTGCTCGCACAGGTTTTAGGTTTTAGTTCACTGA
>JANNUY010001019.1:0-2165 GCA_031414155.1 Acidobacteriota bacterium | reverse complement strand
GTTGCGCCGAACTCAGCGGCCAATGCGCGGGCTTGCTGCCGGTCTTCGGCGCGTTGAAACGTGGCATCAAGTATGACGCTCTGTTGCGCGGTGAGCAGTTCACGCGCGCGCTCGAACATCGTTTGATAGGTGTGGCGGCTGGCTTCGTCTGAGTACGCGTCTGCGCCGTATTCGCTCGGCCCTTTCATTGATTGGAATAACTCGCCGCGCACTTCGTCTGAAGAGATTACGCGCAAGCCCAATTCATCGGCCACGGCGCGCGCCACTGAAGTTTTGCCCGTACCCGAAAGCCCACGTACGACGATGAGCGCGCATTGCTTGAGCGGCGCAGCGTAACGCCGCGCCCAATCAAAATAATGCTTGGCGCGCGCGGCGGCGGCTTCATGCTCGGCCTCGTTAAATTCGGATTCCTGCAACTGAAAGCTCAACACCTTGCCGCGCACGTAAGCGCGATAGCAGCGATAGAACGGCAGCAGCGTGAAAAAGTCAGGATCGCTGCGACGGCGTTGATAGGCTTCGACAAAAAAGTAACCGAGGTCGGGGCGTCCGCGCGCGGCCAAGTCCATTTCGAGAAAGGCGGCTTCGCTGGCTACGTCGTCGCAGCGGAAGCGTTCGTTGAATTCGATGCAATCGTAAAGGCAGATGGCGTGGTCGAGTACGCAAATGCTTTCACAGCGCACGTCGCCGTGGCCGTCCACGATGCGGCCTTCGCGCTGGCGACGTTCGAATAGTTCGGTATGCGCCGTGATCCATTCGTTGACCCAAGCTTTGATCGCTTCGTTGTCAGTCGCGTTGATCGTGCGTCCGATGAAAGGCCCGGCTTGCGCGAAATTCTCTTCCCAGTTGTGACGGATTTCGTCGCGGCTGCCCCAACGCGCGATGTCGCGTCCACGTACGGCGTTGCGATGAAACTCGGCCAAGCGCGCGGCGATGCGGTCAATCATCGTTTCAGTCGCTTCGCCCCGTGCGACGAGTTGGTCGAGCATGCGTTCAGCGGGCAGCCGGTTCATCCATACGCAATGATCTATGAGCTTGCCGTGGCGGCCTGAGAACGCGATCTTGCCGTCGGTTTCGACCACGCCGCCGAGACCAATGTATGTGTCAGCGCACAAGCGGCGGTTGAGGCGAATCTCGTCTTCACAGGCTTTCATCCGCTTGTCCAAAGTCGTGAAATCAAGGAAGCCGAAATTGACGGGCTTCTTAAGTTTGACGACGCGCGTACGCCCCAACAGCAAGACCGAAATATGCGTTTGAATCATTTCAATCGGCAATTCATCGGGCGGCCATTCGGGCGCGTGACGTAATTGTTCAACCTGCGCCAACCAGGTTGGCAGATCCGTTTTTTCCGTTGCGTAATTTGACGCCATATTGATTCACCTTTCTCACGATGCTGGGGGAAACTCCCCAATTTGATGCGGCACAGGGCTTGCCGCATCGTAAGCTGCTGGTGATTTCAGCAATGACTGTGCCGCGACACGCGGAAGGCAGGAGTATTTTCTCATGAAATTTTTGATTCGCTGGGGTTGCAACGCCATTGCCATTTACGCCGCCGTGAAGCTGTTGCCGGGTTTGTATTTCACCGGCGCGTGGTGGCAACTGTGTCTGGTCGCGTTACGGTGCAATGCGAGTTCATCGTTTACGGCTATCAACGCGGGCATTTCTTCAATCGGCGCTATCCGTCAGAAGCCGCCTTCCGCAAAGCCATCAAGAAAGCCGAAGCGCGGCAGCAACTCGCGCCTCAACTATCAACAGACCAAACAGCCCGAATGGGCGTGGCAACGCAGGAACCTTTACAACACAACGAGGGCTTATTATGCGCACCATCAAAGTTGAACTGACACAGGAAAACGATAACGGTGAAGTGACTGTAAGAACGCTAGCGGGCGATGACGCCGAACAGTGGCAGAAATGGGTGGATGGCGTTTGCCTGTTGGCCTGGAACCATCAGCAAAATCCTGACTGGAGCGGCTTGCATTGGGAAGTGCGCACTATCGAAAACCCGAAGCCGCCGCGCGATCACGAAGGCATTGCCTGAGTTCATCATCAAACACGCCTTGTCTCATCCTTTCGCTCTCTCAGTCAGGCGCGCTACACTAAGCCACCGTTCAAGCAAACCATTCACGCGCATTCTCGTCAGACGATTTGCCAGCCGACTTGGCAAATAT
>JANNUY010001018.1:0-4424 GCA_031414155.1 Acidobacteriota bacterium | reverse complement strand
ACGGGACGCGGTACGCCGGTGCGCAACTGGCGAAACGCATACGCGCCGTATTCATGCACCCGCGACGGCGTAATCAGCCGCTTGCCGTATTTCTTGATCCCTTCGGTCTGAGGTTGTTGATACGAAATTTGAATGCCAGCTTCAGTGTCTTCGTGGCGGATGGTCATGTTGCTCGCCAGCACCAGCACGGGCGAACGCGCGGCGTTGGCGGCGGCAATGGCGTTGATCATATCGGTGAAGCCCGGCCCTTCCGTGCCCGATGCTGCGGCGACTTCGCCCGTCACGCGACAGAACCCGTCAGCGGCGTGACACATCGCGCCTTCGTGACGACCTGAATATGTCGGAATGCCTTCAAGCGCGATGGAGTTCACAATCGGATAATTGCCCGGACACGAAAACAGCGCGGCCAAACCCTCCTCTTTACATACGCGCGCGAATACTTGCGCGCCGCTCATCGGGAATTCCGCTTTCACCGCAGGCACGTTGGCAGCAGCAGTGAATTCAGCAGGAATGGTAATCGGCTTGGCGTCATCGGCGGTTGTTGCTATAGCGGTTGCGTTGCTTAATGCTGCAACCGTAGTGGCTCCGGCGGCAGTCATAAATTTTCTTCTCGAAGTGTCTGCTTTGTTAGGCTTGTTCGCCATAGGAATTCCTCCGAAATTTGTAGGGTAGGTTCCTAACCTGCCCTACAGGAGAGAGAGAAGGGCAGGTTGAGAACCTACCCTACAGAATTTGTTGATAAGAATTTGCGGTTGTGCGGATTACTTGCTAACCGGTCGGTAAGTATAGTGACATGCCTTGCATCCGACAATCTCACCGCTACTGAATAAGGAAAAACAATGCGATATTTTTTTACGCTGTGCTGCTTGCTGTTGCTTTGCGCCGCGTCCGTCTGGACGCAGGACGCCGCGCTGCGCTTTCATCACGTTCATCTCAATTCAACGGCTCCCGCCAGGGCCATCAAGTTTTATACGCGCACCTTCGACGTGACGAAGCCCGCCACCGTCGCTGGTTTCACGGGCATTCAAAGCGAAGCGATCTATCTGCTGTTCAATCAGGTCAAGGCGCCTCTGGCAACTGCGCCCGATAGCGCCATTTGGCATTTCGGCTGGGGCAGCACGGCGATGGAGACGGATTATCAAAAACATCTGGCGAATGGCGTCACGTTCGCTACGCCGTTGACGCGGTTGAACGCCAGTTTGCAATTCGCCTATATGCGAGCGCCTGACGGCGCATTGGTCGAGATCAACACGGCGGCGACGCAGGCGTTTTTGCATACGCATCTATACAGCGCCGCGCCGTTGTGTGCGGCTGAGTGGTACGTCAAGCATCTCGGAGCAGTGAGTCGCGCGCAACGCACCGGCGATTGCAACGTAGCCTTCGCCGCACCCAGCGAACCGCTCGGCGTAATTCGTTCGCCCGCCGCGACGGTGCGCTTTGGCGACATCAGTTTGATTATCTATCCGCAACAACGTCTGGCGACGCTGGTCAGTCCACGCGGCCACGTCATAGACCACATCGCTTTCAGCGTCACTGACCTCAACGGCACGCTTGAACGTTTGCGCAACGCAGGCGTGAAAGTGCTGGAAGAGCCGCATCTTTTTGGAAAAAACGAGGTCGGGAAAAACTCGGTCGGCCAGAGCCAGCAGCAGCGTGCGGCGCTGATCGAAGGCCCTGATGCTATCGCTATCGAACTGGTGGAGAGTCGCTGACGAGTATTCTTTCAGGCGCGCCTAAAAGGCTTCCTTTTCGTTCATCCTGTGCCCGCCTATAATCTCGCCGCTTTCATCGGCAAGCTGAAATTTCAAATTCGCAAGTCATTTTATGCAACTCGCACGCGTGGTGGGCAACGTCGTCGCCACGATCAAAAACTCGACCCTGACCGGACGCAAACTGATGGTGATTCAAGTGCTGAACGGCGACTTAAAGCCGGTCGGCAAGCCGCTGGTCGCCATTGATTCAGTTGGTGCAGGCCCCGGCGAACTCGTTTTCTGGTGTCGCGGCAAAGAGGCGAGCTTTCCATTTGAGGGCAGCGAAGTCCCCACCGATTGCACGATCATCGGCATCGTGGATTCGCCCGAACACGTAAAGATGACATCCGACATTCGACCTCAGACATCCGACCACGCTTCGCGTCTGGCGAAAGGTCTGAAGTCGGAGGACTGAGGGCTGATAAATGATTCTCGCGCGCGTACTCGGCAACGTGGTTGCCTCGCAAAAGAATAAACGCTACGACGCGGCGCGTATCATGCTGGTGCAGCCGGTGAATCCCGACGGCACGCCGCGCGGTGTGCAGATGCTCGCGCTCGATTCCGTAGACAGCGGCGAAGGCGATCTCGTCATCGTCGTGCAAGAAGGCTGGTCGGCTTCGACTGCCGCGACGGGCGAGCAGGGCGCGGCGATTGATAGCGCCATCATCGGCGTCGTGGATGGCATCGTTTATGAAGGAGAGAAATTCCAATGAATCGAGACGCTATCAAAGAACTCGTCCGGCAAGCTCTCAGCGAATCGTTGGAACCCGTCACCGCGACCTATCGCGCGCCGTGGACGAGTGTGCAATACGACGCGCATCCCAGCCAGCAGCAATTCAGCATTGGCGAGGCCAGCGAACTGAAACAACAATTGCTCGAAATGGTCGAACCGCAACTTTGTACGATTGAAAAGAACCGCGCCTGCGATCATTGCGGCGTCTGCAAGTCGCTGGGGTTTTGAGCATGAAGTCCCGCCTTCCAGCCGGAATGTCTCGCGTAATCACGACATTCCGGCTGAAGCGGGGACAACATGCTCCCGTACCGCATAAAAAAAGGAGCGGCGAGTTTAATAACTCGCCGCTCCTTTTTGCATGAAGTGTAACGATGGACGATCTACTTGATTGTCCAACCCGCTTCGCGCGAACCGCCGCGATGTGCGTCGTGGCAAGCTTTGCAGGTTGCCTGCAATTTCATTTGTTCAGCGCCGAGTTTGTCCCATTCGCCCGCCGCAGCGATCTTGCCCATTTCAGCGGCGGCGGCGCGCGCTGCTTTCGACAGGTCAATGCCGTCTTGCGCTTTGCGTTTGGTCCAGAACTCTTCTGAGGTTTTGAAAATCGCTTCGAGCTTGGCGGCATCGGCTTTCGCGGCGGCTGAATCTTTCGCTTCTACGTTTTTGCGCATGCTGCCGTTGGTTGGCATTACGGTTTTCATCGCAGCGGTGAAAGCCTGTTCGTCAGCGTCCTGTGGCGTAAACGCCATGACCGTGAACGTCGCGCACATCAGCGCCAGCAATAGTTTCGTAAATTTCATAAAGTGGTTCTCCAAATAGTTGGTGTGTTCGCTGGGGGAAAGGCAGCGAATTAGCGCGATTCACGAACTGCCGAATCGCACGCGATAAAGTGTTTTGCCAGGAAGACTAGGACGAGGGAACGCACGTTTTATACAACAACGCACCGGAATGACCAAATGTGGCGCAGGCTTTAGCTTGCGACCGTAGCGTGGGCTTTAGTCTGCGCAATAAGCCGCCAGCGCCGCGCGCCAATCACGCAACGGCGACAAACCCAATTCAGCCGATAACGCGCAAGCCATTGGCGTATAGTGCGGACGCTTAGCCAATCGCTGCGCATCGCTTTCGCTGACGTGTTCGATAAGCGAGGTGTCAGCTTGGCACAAGCGTGCCGCTTCATCGGCAAAGTCGGCATAAGACAACACGCCCGCATTGACGACGTGATAAAGCCCGAAGTGTTGCCGCGTCAGAATCTCGCGTGTACGTTTCACCAGATCATTCACGTAAGTTGCGCTTGCCCACACGTCGGTGATGGCGCGAATGCGTTCGCCCGCCCGCAGCTTGCGCGGCACAGTACTCAAAAAACTCTCTTTGCCCGTGCCGAAAACCCACGAAGTGCGAATTACATAACTTGACGGATTCGCCGCCAACACGGCTTGCTCGCCCGCGCATTTGGTGCGGCCATAAACGTTGATGGCGCGCGCTTCGTCCGCTTCAGTGTAAACGTACCCGTGCCGCTCGCCGCCGAAAACATAATTCGTGCTGAAATGCAGCACGCCTGCGCCGAGTTCGCGTGCCGCGCTCGCCAACGCTTGCGGTCCCGTGACATTAATGGCTTCAGCGAGTTGCGGTTCGCGTTCGCAACGGTCTACGTCAATGGTTGAGCAGTTGATGACAAGTTCGGGGTGAATGCGCTGACACCATGCTTGTACTTGCGCGGCATCAGTAATGTCCAACTCAGCGTGGCGCGGCGTGAAAAGTTCGTGTTGTGCGGCAAGGCTGTGCGCCAGATGGCTGCCGACTAACCCGCTGGTTCCGATGATGCCGATTCTCATGAGGATTACTGCAAGCGTTGCCTATTGCAGTTTTTGCCTATTGCAGTTTTTGCCTATTGCAGTTTTTGCCTATTGCAGTTTTTGCCTATTGCAGTTTTTGCCTATTGCAGT
>JANNUY010001017.1:0-1144 GCA_031414155.1 Acidobacteriota bacterium | reverse complement strand
TGGGCGAGCCGCGCTTTGGCGCTGCGCAAGGCGCGTGAAATCTGAAAGCGGCTCGCGTTGAGTTGTTCGGTCAGCGGCAGTTTGCTTTTGTTGCCTTCGCGCGCCGATGAGATGGGCGAAGGCGCGGGACTAAATTGGTCTTTCGCTACAGCGCGAATGAACGGATCGTTGATCGCGCTGATCGAGCGTAAGACCAATGCCTCGACGCGCGGCAATTCGCTGTCGGCGACGCCCGCGTGCCAGGGTGCGTCGTCGCCGGTCGTAGTCTCTACATAAAATTGATAAGCGCCGGTTTCGTTATCAAGCATCGGTTGCGCGAACTCGACTTGCAGCCGCTCGCCGCGTCGTCCGTGCATCGAGCGCCACGCATCGGTGAAACAATTTTGGCAAAACCTGACCCATGCTGTTTCAGCCAGCGCGCCGCGTGACGTAGGCAGCACTTTCAAAATTTCCATCATCGCGGCTTGAAACAAATCTTCTTCATCGTGCCATTGCTGGCGGTCGGGTACGCGCCGCCGCGCGAGATGGCGAACGATGACGAGATAGCCGTATGTGTTTTGCTGATCAAGCAACCGTTCTAACGTAGCTTCTGCCGCCGCCTTTTGATCGGCCAAATCGCTTTGCAACAACTGCCGATAGGCGCGCGCCAAGACTTGGGCGGGCAATTCGCTCGTGTCGGCAGTGGCGAGATGCGCCAGATATTCAGGTGAATCAAGCGGCGGCAACGCGACGTAAAGTTGCTCGAACCGATGCGTCAGTGTGGCGCTGTTATTTTCAGTTTTATCGGATTCGGTTGCCATGCGGCGAGTTTTGATTGAGCGAGCAGGGAAGCGTCGTCCCCTTGAAATGCTGCGATATCGAATGCGCGAAGTTGAAGTTGCTGCAAACACGGGCGGCTCCTTTTTGATGATGAAACGATCTTGCGCTCTCAATCATCGGAGCCGTCAAACCAATGTGCAGAATTTTCAGCCACGAATTAACACAAATTTTCACGAATGACTGTTGCCCTGAAAGAATTTGTGGAAATTTGTGTTAATTCGTGGCTGAGGTTCAGCGAACCGCCGAAAAGGGAAGTGGACGCAGGAAAGCCCCGTGAATGTTCGACACGGCTTCGGGGTCAGTCCAGCCGGGCTTGACCTTGATG
>JANNUY010001016.1:0-1408 GCA_031414155.1 Acidobacteriota bacterium | reverse complement strand
ACCAGTTTCAGATCAGGCCGCGTAGTTCGTTGCAAACGCCGCAACAGCGCCAACGCGAGATCGGCTTGCAAATGGCGCTCGTGAAATTCGTCGAGAATAACGATGCCTGCTTTGGCAAGCTGCGCATCCGCCAGCAAGCGCCGTGTCAATACGCCTTCGGTCAAAAAGCGCAGCCGAGTGCGCGGACTGCTGATTTCATCGAACCGCACTTGATAGCCAACGGTCTCGCCCAAGGCTTCGCCGCGTTCGTCGGCGACGCGCTTCGCTGCCATTCGCGCAGCCAGACGGCGCGGTTCGAGTACCCAGACTTCCTTGTCAGTGGCTTGCAACAACGCCACAGGTACGCGCGTCGTCTTGCCCGTGCCGGGCGGGGCTTCGATGACGAAATTGCCAGCAGTGCGAAGCTGCGTGAGCAAAGCGGGCAGGCTGGCGTCAACAGGTAAAGATGGAAAGGTTTGCATGCGAATCGGCAAGCAGCATAGGCGGCAGGCGGAAGCTCGACAAGTGCGAAAAGTCCTGCCGCTGAATCATCATTTAGCGTTCCGATAATTTCTCTATCCACAGGATTTCACAACGGTGTTATACTCTGCTCCGCTTTCGCTTGGCATTCCGCATTACCTGATGCCATCCCTGTCGTTACTGTCCCGCTTTTTCGTGATAGCGCATTCCCGCCAGATGACGCCCCGATGGCAAACCAGATAAACACCCATGAGGATTAA
The DNA here is from genome assembly GCA_031414155.1 of Acidobacteriota bacterium. GTDB lineage: Bacteria > Acidobacteriota > Blastocatellia > RBC074 > RBC074 > JACPYM01. The sequence goes on along the minus strand of JANNUY010001016.1, from coordinate 689 downwards.
ATGACGAGCCGACGTGGAGAGTTACATTTAAGAACGGACGAGCAAGTTAAGGTTTTCTCGCTCGAAGCCGCGCGTTTCACCATCGGACGCGGCCCTGAGAATTCGTTGTGCCTGCCGCACGGCGTGGTTTCGCGCATGCATGCTGAGCTTGTTCGACTGGGCGATGATTACTTGTTGCGCGATTTGGGTTCGACCAACGGCAGCTTCGTCAACAGCGGACGGGTGAGCGAACAAATGCTCAACGATGGTGATTTGCTGCGCTTCGGCCACGGCGGCCCTGAACTGGATTTCATTTCAGTCACGCTGACGGAGAAGCCTGGCGACCCAACGAAAACCTCAGAACGGCATCCGCAAAGCACCACGACGAATTTGATCGAAGCCCTGTCAGGCCGCGTTATGCCTGAAGACCCCAGCGACGAAGCCAACACGCGTCGCGTGCTCGCCGAAGCCCATCTCAATCAAGGTCAACCCGGACGCGCACTGGCAATGCTCGACAAATATGCCCAGCCCAGCGCGCTCGACAAACTTTCGACACCTTATCGCGCGTCGGTCTTGTTGTGGCTGGGGCGCGCTTATATCGAAGCCAAGCAATATAACGAAGCCCTCGAAAGCCTGATGCAAAGCCTGGGGAATTACGCCGAGACGGGCGACGAAGCGGGCGGTGCGGAAGTGCATGCCTCGCTCGGACG
>JANNUY010001015.1:0-4966 GCA_031414155.1 Acidobacteriota bacterium | reverse complement strand
CGTTGCGGCTTTCGTTATTGAGCTATCTGGCGCTGGGCGCAGCGTTGGCTACGGGATTTTTGTGGACGGGCTGGGGACTCGAAGAAAACGATTTCATCTGCAACCCAGAAATTCAGCCGCCGATTTTTGCGCATTCGTTCGCGCTGTTTGCCGCTGCGCTGTTGATGCAACGCCGTTATCAACTCGCAGCCTTTTGCGCAGGCTGCGTGGTTTTCTTTCACCTGCAAATCGGCGTAATCGTGACGCTGATGATTGCGCCCTTGTTGGTAGCGCAGGTTAGTAACCTGCGCTACCAACAAGGCGGCGCGCGCTCTTTGGTTAAGCTGGCAGGCTGCTATTTGCTGCCCGCTGCGCCTGCGTTGTTGCACCTGTCGGGCATGCTGCAACGCGGGTTGCTTAAACCGGCGGCGAGCGCAGTTTCGTTGGCTGATTACATAGACTTTCGCCATCCGCATCATTTCGCGTTGATGTCGAAAACTCACGCGCTGTGGGTCAGCGCGCATCTCATCGTTTTGTTGTTGCTGTGGCTGAGGTTGCGCAAACGCAAAGACGCAATGACGCACGCGGTGTCAGTGATGACGATGATGAGCCTGTCGCTCGCCGCATTGTCGTTGCTGCATTTCGCCGACTATTACCTCTTGCGACAGGACAAGTTCGCCAACCTGCAAAGCATTCGCGTCAGCCCGATGATTACGGTATTCGGTATGCTGGCCTTGCTGATCTGGTTAGAGCATGTAGTACCGGCTTCAGCCGGAATGACTCGGTGGCAAACACCATGGTTGAAGGGCGAACGATTCCGGCTGAAGCCGGTACTACATGCGGTGTTGATCGCCGCCGCCGTTTTTTGGGGCGTTCGCGGAATGCATCATCCCGACGCGCGCTTTCATTTCGGCGTGACGCGCTATCGTGATGTGAGCGACAAGCGCGGCGCGCGCAAACAATGGATCGAGATGTGCAACTGGATTCGGGCGAATGGCGCGCGCGAGACGGTCTATTTGACGCCGCCCGCTTATGACGGCTTCACTGCACTGACTGATCGCTCTAACGTAGCCGAGTTCAAAATCAATCCCGACGGCGCATTGCACTTGCACGAATGGTATGAACGGTTGAGCGACGTAACCGGCAACAAGCTGCCGCACGAACGCGGACTCGACAATCGCGAGCCGTTGAATAAGGCTTACGGCACGCTGACGGCGGAGCAGTTCATTGCGCTGGCGCAAAAATATCGCGCCGCTTTCGCCGTTGTACCGAAAAGCGCCAAGTTGTCATTCGACACCATCTATGAAAACGAACGCTTCAAATTGGTGAAGCTGTCGCAAGATTAACTCTATGCAAAAACGAAAAGCTGCGTTGTCTTTCATTCTCGTCACCGTGCTGATTGACATGATTGGCATCGGAATAATTATTCCCGTCTTACCCAAGCTCGTCACCCAACTTTATGGCGGCACTTTGAGCGCAGGTTCACAAGCCTTCGGCTGGTTCATCGCCGTATATGCGCTGATGCAATTCGTCTTTTCGCCCATCATCGGTAAGTTGAGCGACACTTATGGAAGGCGACCGGTTTTGCTGATTTCACTGTTAGGATCGGGCATGGATTATTTGATGATGGCCTTTGCGCCTACGTGGCAGTGGCTGTTTGTGGGGCGCGTGATTGCGGGCATTACGGGCGCGAACATTACAACGGCGAACGCATACATCGCCGACATCAGCGCGCCGGAAGAGCGTGCGAAAAACTTCGGTCTCATCGGCGCAGCCTTTGGCGTAGGCTTCATTCTCGGCCCCGTGCTGGGCGGCTTGCTCGGACAATACAACCAACGCCTGCCCTTTCTCGTGACGGCTGTGCTTTCTTTGCTGAACTGGTTGTATGGCTTGTTCGTTTTGCCCGAATCACTTGCGCCAGAAAATCGTCGCGCGTTCACATGGGAAAATACGAATCCGTTTTCGGCCTTTCACGGCTTGCGCAAGTTTCCACTGGTATTCGGCTTGACGGCGACGATCTTGTGCGAACGCATCGCGCACGACGTATTGCCTTCGACCTGGGTGTTATATACGACTTGGCGATTCAACTGGTCAGAACGCGACAACGGCCTTTCACTGGCGCTGGTCGGAGTGATGTACGCCATCATCGCTGGCGGATTAACGGGGCGCATCGTCGGTGCGCTGGGCGAAAAACGCGCAGCGGTTTACGGCTTGTGTTTGGGCGCTTTGACTTTTACTGGCTACGGCTTGGCGGCGCACGGCTGGATGATGCCCGTGCTGATAGTGCTGGGCAGCCTCGGCGGCGTAGCCATGCCAGCCTTGCAAGCGATCATCACGAAACATACGCCGGCAGATCAACAGGGCACGGTGCAAGGCGCGCTGACCTGCATTCACAGTCTTGCCGCGATTATCGGCCCGTTGGTAGCGACTGGGTTGTTTGGCTATTTCACCTCGTCGCACGCCGCGTGGCAGTTGCCCGGTGCGGCTTTTCTCGCAGGCGCATTATTGATTTTGTTGGGCGCGATAAATGCTTTTCGCGTCTTGCATCGTGTGGTAGATGAAGCGGCAGTTATTGCATAACCCAATGGAGGCTTCCCCGATGTTTCGCTCTTTCCTGTTGCTTACGCTTTTCACGCTAACCGTTTTTGCTCAACGTTTGGAATTCGCGCCCGGCGCGACTTACGACCAACGCATTCCTACGTTGAAACAGGTCACGGGATTCGATTTGGCCGAACACGTCACGCCGCCCGAAGAGATCACGCAATATCTGAAAGCCTTGCACGCCGCCGCGCCTGAACGCACCCGCTTGATCGAATACGCGCGCACGTGGGAAGGCCGCCCGCTGCACGCGCTGTTGATTGCGAGTCCCGAAAACGCGGCGCGCTTCGATGCGATTCAGAGTGGAATGCAGCAACTTGCGCATCCGCAAAAGCTCTCAGCCACCGAGGCCGAAAAGCTCGTCCGCGAGTTGCCCTTGATCGTAGCCCTGATGCACGGCGTTCACGGCAATGAAATTTCGAGTGGGGAAGCGGCTTTGGCCGAAGCCTATCACCTGCTCGCCGCGACCAATGACGACAACGTCAATACGATTCTTGCGAACTGCGTCGTCTTGATTGATCCGATGCAAAACCCCGACGGACGCGCGCGCTTCGTTTATCAAAACCTGTTGGGACGCGCCGCCTCGCCGGATGCCGAACCCGCCGCCGCCGAACACGACGAACCCTGGCCGGGCGGGCGCAGCAATCATTATTTGTTTGATCTCAACCGCGACTGGTTTGTGCAAACCCAACCCGAATCGCAAGGCCGCACCAAACTCTTGCGCGATTGGCCTGCGCAAATTGCCGTAGACTTGCACGAGATGGGCGGCGATTCGACTTATTACTTTCCGCCTGCTTCTCAACCTTACAACCCTTATCTGACCAAAGCGCAACTTGATTGGTATGAAACATTCGGCAAAGCCACGGCGGCGCGCTTTGACGAACGCGGCTTCGCTTATTTCAACCGCGAAGTTTTCGATGCGTTCTATCCGGGTTACGGCGTTTCGTGGCCTTCAGCGCAAGGTGCGTTGGGGATGACGTTTGAAATGGCTTCGGCGCGTGGGCTGTTGCTGCGCCGCGTTGATGACACTTCGCTGACCTATCTCGACGGAGCCGTGCGCCATTTCACTTCGGCGATGACGACAGCTTTGATGGGCGCAAAAAACCGCGAACGCATGCTGCGCGACTTTCTGGCCTTTCGTCGCACGGCGGGCGAAGGCGCGACGAAGGCTTATGTGTTGGTTCCAGGACGCGACGCCGCACACGCTGAACGGTTGGCAAAACTTTTGATAGACAACGAGATCACCGTGCAACGCGCGAGCGAAGCCTTTTCTATAGGCACTCGCAACATCGCCGCCGGAGCATTCATCATTCCCTTGCCGCAACCCGGCGGCATGCTTGCGCGCAATTTGCTCGACCAGAACGTGGCGCTCAACGCCGAGTTCATGCAAAAGCAGGAAGCGCGCCGCCAACGCCGTTTGCCCGATCAGATTTATGACATCACGGCGTGGAACCTGCCGCTGATGCACGATGTCGAATGCCTCACGGCTGACCGTGCGTTGACGGTCAAAACCACTGAACTAAAACACGAAGACCTGGCGAATCCGCTGCGGGTCGAACCGTTGGTAAAAGCCATTGTCGGATACGCCTTGCCGTGGAATGCGACCAGCGCCGCCGTCATTATCGAAGCCTTGCAACAAGGCATGTTTATAGAATTTCTAGCGCCTTCGTTCACCATCGCCGGACGCAAGTTCGAGCGCGGTACGGCTTTTTTGCGCAAGTCTGCCAACGCAGCCGATATGCCCGAAAAGCTCAACGCGCTGGCGGCAAAACATCGCGCCGAAATTATCACGCTCAACTCAGCCTTTATTGATGAAGGCGTTTCACTTGGCAGCAATCAAACTGTCACCCTCAAAACGCCGCGCGTGTTGTTGGCATGGGATGCGCCTGCTTCGAGCTTGTCGGCGGGCTGGGCGCGTTATGTGTTAGAGCGCCGCTTCAACCAAAGCGTCACAGCCGTGCGAACAAGTTCACTTGCGCGCGTAGACTGGCGACGTTACGACGTGATCGTTTTGCCGAGTGGCAATTACGCGACGGCGCTGAATGTTGAAACGATTCGCCGTTTGAAAGACTGGATGAATGCAGGTGGCACGTTAATCACGCTGGCAGAGGCTTCGCGTTGGGCGGCGCAAGAGGCAACGGGTTTGCTCGAAACGCGCACTGAAATGCGCGACGGCAAGGCTCCGAACGAAGCAGCAGAGAAGGCTCCGCAGACGCAAACGTTCTTTTATGACAAAGCGATTCAACCCGCGCGCGAAGCCCCTGAGAATACGCCGGGCTCGTTGTTGCGGGTGAAACTCGACGAAGATCATTGGCTCTCATCCGGCACTGACAACGAAGTGCAAGCCCTCGTCGAAGGCACGCGCGTATTCACCCCGATCAAGCTCGAC
>JANNUY010001014.1:0-5243 GCA_031414155.1 Acidobacteriota bacterium | reverse complement strand
CGACAACGGCTCGCACGGTTTGTCCGTAAGACCTTGTCCTTTTCCAAGTCAGACCTAATGCACGAGATTTGTTTGCGCTTGTTCCTTCATCGTTACAATCGCTCGCTTCTCTCACCTAGTTGAACCACTACCCTTATTCTTACCACGAGGCTGCGTGGAAACCGCTTGCGAACCTCGTACGTTGCGTTGCGCTACTTGGTGAATCAAGTAGCAATTGGGAAAAACAACCAACGTGGAGAGAGCGAACTGCATTGTGTCTATCTCTACTGCGAGAACTTGCTCACAAAAATTACACAGAAAGTTTTACATACGTTCTGTATCAACCTATGACGAGCAAGGGGGTTAACACGAACGGCACTTTAGCAGACGAATTGGTTGCCTTCAACACAAGTTTCAGAAATCGTTGTGCGTCCTGGACGAAGTGGGGGAAACCTAAAATTTGCGAAAACACACTTCACGTATTTTTACCCTTTGACGAAATCAAGGTTCGCGTGTAGTAATGTAGTGCCAATAAGCAAAGGTTTATCTGTAACGAAATAGGAAAGTTCGCACATCCTCTTGGTAGGCAAAATCACTGGCATAGCTAAACCTGGCTAAACGTCCCCAAAAAAATCAGTGCTGGTTCATCGGGAAGCGAGTCCCCACCGTTCCCCTTCGCACCTATTTCTGCGAACCAGTACCCAAACTTAAGAAAACCAATTTCATGGGCCTGACAGCCTGAACATTAAACAACGCACGGTACAAGTGTTGCATCAGAGCGCCACGTTAAGAAACATAAGCAGTACGGGTTTTTGACTTCGGTGCAGGTGAGAGGATACGGTGATGAAGAAAACTGGAGAGAACATGCTGACTACTAATAACAACGTGGAAGAAATGGTTGCCGTGAATGCGGCGCTCGAAACCGCCCCACCGGCGGAACCGCTGCCGCCTCAACCGCCGCAACCGCTGATGCAGGAGAAGGTCAATTCGATAATTCACGAACATCTCACCGACATGTGGTTGCTGGTGACGGGAGAAGATGTGAAAGCCACCCCGCTGGCGAGCAAGGAATATAACGGTCGTCCGTTTGCCTATCTTTGTGACGGGCAAATGCGGCTGTTGGCAGCGCGCGGTTATACCTTGGACGCGCTGCGCGCGGTAGGCATCGAGATGTCCTAAACAAAATTACGAAGTAAAAACGACCAAAGGGCTGTGTAGCTTTTACCGCTACACAGCCCTTTTTTGTATTCAGCAACGTTTCACTTGCTGCGACTGGCATCGTCAGTTCTTACCGTCAATCTGTCACTTCGACCGTATCAATAATCCCCACGATGGCGGCGTCTACGGGGCGGTCTTTCAGGCCCTCGGCCAAACGCGCGCTGCTGCCTGAGACGACCAATACCTTTTCGCGGAAGCCTGCGCCGACGGTGTCAATGGCTACGACGTAGCCGTTCTCGTCTTCGCCCGTGATGGTCAGCGGGCGCACGAGCAAGAGCTTCACGCCCTCTAGCCGTGGGTCTTTCCGCGTAGCGACGACGTTGCCGATGATGCGTCCAATAATCATAAAAGGGTGTCGGTTGTCGGTTGTTGTCTTAACTGACAACCGACAACTATTTCTTGCGTGATGCGATAGCGACCGGCAGGGCTTCGTCCACCGAAGAGTGCGGGCGCGGGATAACGTGGACGCTGACGAGTTCGCCTACGCGCCGCGCAGCGGCAGCGCCTGCGTCAGTGGCGGCTTTCACGGCGGCTACGTCGCCGCGCACGATGGCGGTCACGAATCCTCCGCCGATCTTTTCGTAACCTACCAGCGTCACGTTGGCGGCTTTCACCATTGCGTCAGAGGCTTCGATCATGGCGATGAGGCCTTTGGTTTCGATCATTCCGAGTGCTTCCATTAATTGCTCCTTGTTTAGTTGTATCAGGCGGCTCGCTTGAGCGATTGCTCGACGGCTTGCGACAGTTGGACGCGCGCAAACCACGTCGCCGGATAAAGATAATCTTCGCCGCTTTCGTCCACGATGCGCAAATCGCCGTCAGCTTCGGCCTCTTGATCGGGGATGACACGATAGATTTTGTGCAACTCCAACGAAGCGGGATATTCAACGTTGTTCAAGCAGACCACAAATTGTTCTTCGGTTTTTCTCGGGCGCATAACTTTTATTTGATTTGTTTATCAGTCGAGATAGCGTTTGCGTTTCATTTCGCGCTTGCCGATGCCGTGCGCTTCGTACCAATGCAACTCTGCCAGTCGGATGCGTCCGGTGGGCAGCTTGATCTGTGCGATGCCTTTGAGTTTGCGCCAACGGCCTTTGCCATAAAGCCTGCGCAAGCGCGGCAAGTCACGGATGCTGGTACTCGTCGCAATGATTTCAACATTGGTGATGTCGCTGACAAGCTCAAAGCTCATTCGCAACCTATACACTTCAAGCATTAAATAGTCGCGCTGATTGCGCCAACAATGCTTCCAACTCTGCTCGCGTCAACGTAACCGTCTCTCCGTCTCCCCGTCTCTCTGTCTCTCTTTCTCCAATCCCGCAAGCCTGCCCAGCACGCGCTTCAAACGGCATCACGCCATTGCGTTCGCGGATTTCAAACAGCTTCGGAATCGCGCGGTCGGGGATTGTATTCTCGTTGCCCAGATTGCGCGCGATGAAGCTGATCTTGCACGTATGTTCGAGCGTTTCGAGTTTGTTGAACGCCTGTTCAATCGTAGTCCCATAAGCCACCGCGCCGTGGTTCGCCATCAGCAGCGCGTCGTGGTATTGCAAAAACGGTTCAATCGCGTCGGTCAATTCGCGCGTCGAAGGCGTGCCGTAAGCCGCGAGCGGTACGCAACCCAGCGTCAGCACGACTTCGGAAAGAATGGCTTTGCTCAACGACAGTCCGGCGACCGAAAAGGCCGTCGCGTGCGGCGGATGCGCGTGGCATACGGCGTGAATGTCGGGACGGTTTTCATAGATGATGCGGTGCATCGGCCATTCAGAAGAAACCTTGTAATCGGATGGTTCGAGTGCGTTGCCCGCGAGGTCTACGACGCACATCATATCGGGCGTCATCCAGCCCTTGCTCACCGCCGACGGCGTAGCGATCAAACGATTTTCGCCCACCCTTACGCTTAAATTGCCGTCGCCCGCGACCAGCAAGCCGCGTTCATAACAGCGCGTCGCAAAGCGTACGATGTCTTCTTTAATTCGTTGTTCGTCTTTCATTTGCTAGGCCTAACTCGACCGCGACGCACCTTAGCCCAGCCCCGTCGCGCGTGTCAATTACGCGATTGACAGGCTTTCCAGCCGCTGCTTACACTGCCGAAACCGCTATCAATTTTGGTTTGGAGCAATTGTTTGATCGCACATCTCGCTGGCAAACTCATTCAAAAACAACCCAACTCCGTCATCGTAGACGTCAACGGCGTAGGCTATGAACTCACCGTACCGCTTTCGACCTTTTACGATTTGGGCGAAGTAGGCGCTGACGTGGCCTTGCGCGTACACACACATGTGCGCGAAGACGCGCTGCAACTTTACGGCTTTCGCACCGACCGCGAAAAGCATTTGTTCCTCGCTGTCACCAGCGTGACTGGCATCGGGCCGAAACTCGGCATTACGTTGCTGTCGGGTTTGAGCGCCGATGAACTCATTCGCGCTATTCGCGATAACAACCTTGCCAAACTCGTCGCCGTCCCCGGCGTAGGCAAAAAGACCGCCGAGCGTTTGGTCGTAGAGTTACGCGACAAGATGACGAAGCTCGCTGCGAGTACGCAAACTGAACCCGTCACGTCTGATTACACGCCCATCGCCAATGCGATCAGTGACGATATCGTTTCTGCGTTGGTCAATCTGGGCTATCAAAAAGTGGCAGCGGAAAAGGCCGTGGCGAATGTTTTCAAAGAGAATGCCGACGCGAGTTTTGAGACGGCGTTGCGCGCAGCGTTGCGAACTTTAGCGAGATAAAGAAATGATTGGTTACGAATGGCGACCTATTGAAGACCTGCCCGACGACTGGCGCGAAACGCTCGCTTCGAGTGAATTGGCTGGACTGTTCGGCGTATGGAAAGAGCGCGTAGTTGAGTTAAAAGATTCGCCTGCCTATCAGGAATTCATGACTCGCTTGCGCCGTGAGTGGGCTATTGAAACAGGTATCATCGAAGGGCTTTACGACATTGATCGTGGCGTTACGCGCACGCTAATTGAACACGGATTACACGCCAGCCTGATCGCACATGGCGACGCGAACAAGCCAGCTTCGCAAATCATTCCAATGCTCAAAGACCACGAGATGGTCGTCGAAGGGCTTTTCGATTTCGTAGGCCAGCAACGCCAGCTTTCGACTTCTTACATCAAGCAAGTTCATCAGGCGCTGACTACCCATCAGGAAACTGCGGAAGGTCGAGATCAACAAGGCAATATCACTGAAATCCCCTTGCTGCGCGGCGACTGGAAGAAATGGCCTAACAACCCAACGCGCCCTGATGGCAAAGTTCACGAATACTGTCCGCCGGAACAAGTTGCCTCTGAAATGGATTGCTTGATTGCTATGCACGCGCAGCATATACGCGACGATGTGCCGCCCGAAGTCGAAGCGGCTTGGTTGCATCATCGTTTTACACAGATACATCCATTTCAAGATGGCAATGGACGAGTAGCGCGTGCATTGGCTTCGTTGGTTTTTATTCGTGCTGGTTGGTTTCCGTTTGTAGTTAATCGAGATGAGCGGTCTGAATACATTGACAGTTTAGAGAAGGCGGATTTGGGTGAGTTAGCAAAATTAATTGAGATGCTTGGACGAATTCAGAAGAAATCGTTTAACCAGGCAATGAATCTATCGCAAACAGTTTTGCTACCTGAAGACACTATTGAGCAAATAATTGCCGCTGGTGGGCGCGTACTCAAAGAAAAAGAGCTTGCTCGACTGAAGCAACAAGAAGAGGGGCAACGACGATTCGAACGTTATGAACAGGTAGCGGCAAAATTGTGGGAGGTAACGGATGAGAGATTACGTAAGATAGCTGCGAGGTTTGACGAAATTGCCGCAGAAGCTGAATTAGCACAAAGTCCGCAATTTCAGCGCAATACGTCAAGCACTAAGCCAGTGAGTCAGAACTTATTTTTTAACGGTACAGAGGTGTACGCTAATGTTGAATTTATTCAGTATGGGTGGGGCGAAAAGATAGAAATAGACACGGTACAGTTATATTTTTGTTTTTATCCTGACGAAAATACTGATTATAAATTAGGTTATGGTATGGCGTACATGAAGCTAGC
>JANNUY010001013.1:0-7265 GCA_031414155.1 Acidobacteriota bacterium | reverse complement strand
AACCTGCCCGGCTTTATCGTCTTCACCGATCATCGCGGTGGGCCGATCAATGGCGCGCCGAACTGGGGCAATGGCTACATGCCTGCGGCGTATCAGGGCACGCCGTTTCGTGATTCTGGCGATCCGATTGTTGACCTGCATCCGCCGAAAAATCGCACGCCGGAACAGCAGCAAAAGTGGCTGAAGCTGATGCGCGAGTTGAATGAAAAACATCTTGACCACAATCCGGGCGACAGCGAATTGTCGGCGCGCATTCATTCGTATGAACTCGCCTTTCGTATGCAAACGCACGCGACCGATGCAATTGACATCAGCAAAGAATCCGCCGCCACGCAAAAGCTTTATGGCGTGGGCGAACAGCCTACCGATTATTTCGGCAAACAAGCCTTGATGGCGCGGCGACTGGTCGAACGCGGCGTGCGCTTCGTGCAACTCTTTTCGGGCGGCGGCAACTTTGAGCCGAGTTGGGATGCGCATTGGGATTTGAAAGGCAATCACGGCTTGCATTGTGCTGAGACTGACAAGCCTATCGCCGGGCTGATTAAAGATTTGAAGAGTCGCGGACTGTTCGATTCGACGCTCATCATTTGGCACGGCGAATTCGGGCGCTTGCCGATTTCCGAACGCATGGATGGGCGCGATCATAATGCGCTGGGCTTTAGTGTGTGGCTGGCAGGCGGCGGCGTCAAAGGCGGCACGATTGTCGGCGCGACCGATGAATATGGCTATCGCGCGGTTGAGAACAAGAAAACGATCTATGAATTTCACGCGACCATCCTGCATTTGCTGGGACTCGATTACGACAAGCTGACCTATCGTTTCAATGGCCGCGATATGCAGTTGACCGATGTGCATGGGCGTGTGATCAAAGAAGTTCTGGCGTAGCCGTAAAGGCTGCGCTTGTGCAGATACGCCCGCGCTCACTAACCCGATTCAACCTTTCCTAAGTCCGTACAAGACCCTCAGCCAGTTTAGTGATTTATTCACGTTCAATGCTCATTTAGGGCTTACATGAAAGTAAAAGGTAGCTCAATCCAATACTTTTGAGCTTGCCGAATAGAGACCACACAAAGCGGTTTTGCTGGGATTACAACTGACCGTGGGCTGATAGACTCAGCTCTCAAGTGCAACTTACCTAACCGGGGCTTCCCTGCCCCATTCGTACGGAGGATTGGTTATGAAACCGCACGTGAAAACGCCAAATACATATTTACTCTTGCTTAGAACTATTGGACTGCTAGCCTTAGTGGTTTGGACTTCCTTTAACGCTCAGGCGCAGTTGCGCATCGTTGGTGCGCTTTCCGGCACGGTGCAAGACCCAACCGGTGCAGTCGTCCCGAATGCAAAAGTGACGTTGCGCGACGAAAAGACCGGCATCGCGCGCGACCTGACTTCAACGGAATTAGGTACGTTTCTTTTCCCCGATTTAGGGGTGGGAACGTATGAAATCACTGTTACCGCACCGGGGTTTCAAAGCTCACGGGTAAACAGCATCGCGGTTTCGACCAGTCAGACGACGGACGTACGCGTCAATATGACAGTGGGCGCAACGTCTGAAACCGTCACTGTCAGCGGAGGCGATGCCCAAACGCTGGAAACGTCATCGCAATTGGTGGCAAGTACGATTAACAACCAGGTTGTTACGCAATTACCTGTGGCCAATCGCTCGAACGTATTGGCGCTCGCTCGGTTGGCACCGGGCGCATCACCGCCCGCCGGTGGCAGCACTCGCTACAACAATTTGGCAGGCGGAGCAGTAAACGTAACCGTAGACGGCATCAACGACGCTTCGAATGGATTCAAAAGCGGCGGCACCGTCTTTTTCGCTACGGTTCCCGTGCGTTTAGGCGCAGTTGAAGAAGTGACGGTAGAAACCGTCGGCCTCGGCGCAGATTCCGGCGCGCAAAGTGGTGCGAATATCAAATTCACCACGCGGCGCGGCGGCAATCAATATCACGGCAGCGGGTTTTATGAATTGCGCAGTGAACAACTCAACGCCAACACCTGGACGCGCAACGCGCAGGGTTTGCCGCGTGTTTATAACCGCAACCACGAATACGGCGGCAACTTTGGCGGGCCGCTCGTGCCTTTTGGCCCACTCAAAGACAAGCTGTTTTTCTTCATTAACTACGAACGCGTTTACAACCCGCAATTCAGCGCGCTGACCGTCGCCCTCCCAACAGCAGAAGCGCAGCGCGGCATTTACACTTACATCATCAACGGCACGACGAACCAGACGCGCTCAGTCAACGTGCTGGACTTGGCTGCTGCGCGCGGCTTGCGCACGACGCTTGACCCGGTGTCGCAATCCATTCTCAGAATCAATAACGATATTCCGAAAAATGCGCGGCAGATTGCCGACACCGATTTGAATCGTGACTTTTACACTTTCAATTCCGACAACAATCTCAACGCGCAATTCCCAACGACGCGCGTTGATTATTTCATCACGCCGAAACAGCAATTCACCTTTTCGTGGAATTATCGGCATAGCTTCCAGCCGGGCGCCAAACGCTTACCCCTTGAAGATGTCGAACGAACGAACCCTTTCCGCCTGGGTTATTTTGTTTACGCAGGCGCACTGCAATCCACCATTACCTCAAACACCTTCAACGAATTTCGCTACGGCGTGCAACATAGCGGCGACACTAACGCGCGCGACGAATATGGGCCTTACTATCAAGTGAACGGCAAGCCTTTGCGCATCGGCGCAGCCTTGCCATTCAGTCTGGCAGCTCCGAATCAAGGCCCGTTGGTTCCTTTCATTGATCAGCAAAACGTAACAGGTCGCCATTTCATCACCACGATGTATGACACCATGACGTTGAATCGTGGTCAGCACACCATCACGTTAGGCGGCAGTTACCGCAAGACCGAATGGAACGATGTCGCGGTGGTTTATCAAGTACCGACGTATGCGACCGGCACGCCTTCCGGCGATCCGTTGCAAGTCGCCAATGCTTATACGACCACCACGCTGCCCGGCATCAATAACACGTTGTTAGGCGACCCGCTGGCGCTTTATAACTTGCTGACCGGTCGTGTCGCTTCATCCAGCTTTACGCGTGTCGTTAATCCCGACACGCTCAAATATGACGGCATTCAGGAACAAAACTATACCTGGACGAACTCGACGATGGGCGGTTTTTTCGCGCAGGATCGTTGGCGCATTCGCTCCAGCCTGACCTTGAATTACGGCTTGCGTTGGGAAATTCAAGGCCCGATGAAAGACGGCAAGGGGCTGACAGCTTCGCCCGATTTAGCGAGTATTTATGGGCCTTCGACCAAGCTGTTTACCCCCGGTCAATTGAGCGGCAACAACAACCCGACGCTCGAAGCCGGGCGCGTGCCTTACACAACCGACTGGAAAAATTTCGCGCCGAATTTCGGTTTCGCCTGGAATCCGAATAAGACCGATGGCTGGCTGGGCAAGCTGTTGGGTGGGCAAAAGACGGTCTTCCGCGGCTCCTATTCGACGATTGTGTATGACGAGGGCACGCAGTTTTTTGCCGGCAATCTGGGCGGCAATGCGGGCAAGACCATCGGGGCGAACCAACTCATTCCCGGCATTGCGGGCGCGACGAACCTGCCCGCGTTTTATACGCTTAACGACATCGTCAACAGTCCGCTGACCGTCGCCAACTTTGCGTTCTCGACCACGGAGTACAAAAAGACGATCAATCAGGCCGACCAAACCTTCGTGCGTACGATTGCGGGTTTCGATCCGAACTTGCGCGCGCCTTACACCCAAAATTACACCTTCGGCATTCAACGCGAATTGTGGAAGAACACCGCAGTTGAAGTGCGTTATGTCGGCAACCAATCGCGGCTGGCCTGGCGCACCAGCAACCTGAACGAGGTGAATGTCTTCGAGAACGGCTTCTTGAATGAGTTCAAGAACGCGCGCAACAATCTAACCATCAATCAGGCGGCGGGCGTTGCCAGCTTCCAAAACCTGAATCGCACAGGCCAAGTAGCCACGCCGATCTTTGACGCAGCTTTTGGCGCGCGTGGCGGGTTGGCAGCGATTGCGGCGGCGTCCGGCTACACCTCGACGGCGTTCATCACCAATTTGCAAAACGGCGAAGCTGGCGCTTTGGCGAATACGCTGGCGACCAATCAAAACTACGTTTGCCGCATGTTCGGCAGCAACTTCAGCCCTTGCGCGCGCGTGCTGCCGACAGCCAACACGGCGGGGCCTTATCCGATCAATTTCTTTTTGTTGAATCCGTTTGTCGCGGGTCGCTTGCCTTTCATTGATAACGGTGGCTGGCATAGCTACAACGGCTTGCAGGTTCAGTTCCGGCAACGTCTGGGCCAAAGCGTTAATTGGAGTTTGAATTACACGTTGAGCAATAGTCGTACCAACCTGGCCGTAGACAACGCGCAACAGACGCTTGATTACACGACTTTGCGCGATCCTGGTTTGAACCGCCGTCCGTCGCTGTTTGACATTCGCCACGTAGTGCAGGCGTTTGGCACTTACGAACTGCCTATCGGACGCGGCAAATTGCTTGCGCTCGAAAATAAATTGCTCAATAACCTGCTCGGCGGTTGGACGATGGGCAATGTGTTTGTCTTTAACACCGGTCAGCCGGTTCAATTGACCGGCGGCTTTGCGACGACGAATAACAGCAACAATCCGGCGGTCGGCGGAGTTCGACTCGCGCCGGGCGTTACGCTCGAACAGATTCAAAAACTATTTAACGCTGAACGCACGCGCCTGACCGGACGCGCAGGCGTCACCGATTTGCAACGCTTGTCAGTAGACGCTTCGTTGATCGGCGCTGATGGCCGCGCTAATCCAGCGTTCTTATTGCCTAACACGACGCCTGGTGAATTCGGTCAGTTGTTGTTCCTGCGTGACAAGAACACTTTCCAGTGGGACGCCTCGCTCACCAAGCGATTCCAGATTCTTGAAAAGGTGCGCTTCGAGTTATTCGGTGGCTTCAATAACGTTTTGAACACGCCGCGCTGGGGTTTCCCCGACGCAAATGTGTTCAGTACTGCGTTTGGCGTCGTTGGTGCGCCCGGTAATAGCCGCACGATCAATTTGCGCGGTACGCTGAGTTTCTAAAACAAAGAGAGCCACAGAGAGGCACAGAGACACAGAGTGGAAGAGATTACATTAAGAGACTCTCTTTTCCTCTGTGTCTTTGTGCCTCTGTGGCAAATGCCTTCGAGGAGTTTTGCATGTCACGAATCATCAATCCCATCATCGCCATTCTGCTCTTTTCTGTTCTCGCACAGGCTCAACAAATCAAACCCGTTGTCTCCGACGCAGCCCGTCCATTGCCGCTGTCTGCCGTACGTCTGACTGGCGGCCCGCTCAAACATGCGCAGGAGTTGGACGCGAAGTATCTGCTTGAGCTTGAACCGGATCGCATGATGGCGTTTTATCGCAAGCGCGCCGGACTTGAACCGAAAGCGCAACCGTACGGCGGCTGGGACGGCGACGGCAAAAATCTGACCGGACATATCGCCGGACATTACCTGTCAGGCGCGAGTTTGATGTATGCCGCGACGGGCGATCCGCGATTCAAAGAACGCGTGGATTACCTCATCCGCGAGATGAAAGAAGTGCAGGACAAGCAGGGCGATGGCTATCTGGGCGCGCTGGCGAATGGCAAAGAGCAAATGCTCGAAGTCACCAAAGGCAACATTCGTTCGGCGAGCTTTGATCTGAACGGATTGTGGTCGCCGTGGTACACGTGGCACAAAACCTACGCGGGATTGCGCGATGCGTATCATTACACGGGTAATCGCACGGCGCTTGATCTCGAAATCAAATTCGCCGCGTGGTGCGAAAGCATCATGAACAAACTTGATGACGCGCAAACGCAGAAGATGCTCAACACCGAATTCGGCGGGATGAACGAAGTGCTGGCGGATTTGTATGCCGACACGGGCGACAAACGTTGGCTCGCGTTGTCGCATCGCTTCGATCATCGCGCGGTGCTTGATCCGCTCGCGCGTAAGCAAAACCTGCTGAACGGGCTGCACGGCAATACGCAGGTGCCAAAGCTGCACGGGCATTTGATGCGGTATGTCTACACGGGCGATAAGGCGGATGGTGACGCGGCGCATTTCTTTTGGGACGCGGTTGCCAAACATCACAGCTTCGCTACGGGCGGCCACGGCAAGGACGAATACTTTGGCCCGCCGGACGTGCTCGGCGACCGCATTGACGGGCGCACATCGGAAACCTGCAACATCTACAACATGCTCAAAATGACGCGGAAGCTCTTTGCGCTGCATCCTGAGATGCAATACGCCGAATTCCACGAACGCGCGTTGTTCAATCACATCCTCGGTTCGCAGGACAATCAGGACGGGCGGACGTGTTATATGGTTCCGGTCGGGCGCGGCGTGCAACGCGAATACGCTGATATGTTCCGCAGCTTCACGTGCTGCGTCGGCACCGGGATGGAAAGCCACGCGCTGCACGGCGATGGGCTGTATTACGAGTCTTCTGATAAAAAACTGGCTGACAAACTTTGGGTCAATATCTACACGCCTTCGACCGCGAAGTGGGGCGATGTTGACCTTACGATGGACACGACGTTTCCCGAAGGCGATGCGGCGACGCTCAAACTTACGATGAAAGCCGCGAAGCAATTCACGCTTGCGCTGCGCCGTCCGTCGTGGGCGGGAGAAGGCTTCGCCGTTAAAGTGAACGGGCAAGCCGTCAAGCAACTTACTGCGCCCGGCACATACATCGAACTCAAGCGCAAATGGAAAACGGGCGACACTGTGACATTGGCGCTAGTCAAAATTCTGCACCTCGAACCGCTGCCCGACAACCCCGGCATCACAGCAATTATGTGGGGACCGATTGTGCTGGCGGGCGATTTGGGGCCGGAACGCGAACGCCGTCGTGGCGCGGGCGGGCAAGCGGGCGCACAACAACCCGTGGCGCAAATTATCAAAGTCCCTTCGCTGGTTGCTGCTGACCGCATGCCATCCGCCTGGATCAAAGTCACTGACAATCCCGGCGCATTTCGCACCGTAGGCGCAGGACGTGAACAGGACATTGATCTCGTCCCTTTCTATCGCCTGCATCGCCGCACCTATTCGGTTTACTTCGATCTGTTCACGCCCGCCGAATGGGAGAAGAAAGCCGCCGTGCTGCTCGCCGAACAAGAACGCCAACGTAAGCTCGAAGCCGCGACCATCGCATACGTCGAAGCGGGCGAAGTCTATTTCGAGCGCGATTTCAATCAGCAAGGCGAAGAAACACAGCCCTTGCGCAATCAAGGCCGCCC
>JANNUY010001012.1:0-2820 GCA_031414155.1 Acidobacteriota bacterium | reverse complement strand
CTTATCGGGATTACGTGATTCGCGCGTTTAACGAAGACAAACCTTACAAGCGATTTGTCGAAGAACAAATCGCGGGCGATGTGTTGTATCCCGGCACGCGCGACGGCAACACAGCCCTGGGTTTCATTGCCGCCGGGCCTTGGGATTTCATCGGTCATGCCGAACTTCCCGAAACCAAAATTGACGGAAAGATCGCGCGCCATCTCGACCGCGACGATATGGTGGCGAACACCATCGGCACGTTCGCCAGCGTCACAGTGCATTGCGCGCAATGCCACAATCACAAGTTCGATCCGATTTCGCAGGAAGACTATTATTCGTTGCAGGCTGTATTCGCGGCGCTCGACCGCGCGGATAAAAAGTATTTCATCGGCGACCCAGCGATGTCCGCGCGTTTCAATCAACTCGACGGACGCCAGCGCGAACTGGCTGAACGCAAGCGCGTGATTGAACGTGACGCCGCGAAAGCCACAGGTTTAGACAAACCTGATAAGTCAGCCATTGACGCCGCGATGTCGCCTGAGAAGCGCGCCGAACGCGATGCTTACGTGATCGAACTCGCACAACTCAGCCAAGAACTCGCCGCTTTTCCCAAACCTGAAGCCGTTTACGCAAGCACGGTACATTACGGCACGGGTACGTTTGTCGGCACGAGCGCGAACGGCGGTAAGCCGCGTCCGATTTATGTATTGGCGCGTGGGCAAGTGACTACGCCGAAGCAGGAAGTCAGTGCGGGCGCACTTTCGATGCTGTCGTTTCAGCCTGCGCGTTTTGCGATTCCCACTGAAGCACCCGAAGGCCAACGCCGCGCCGCGCTCGCCCATTGGCTGACGCACAAAGACAATCCACTCACATGGCGCAGCATCGTCAACCGCGTCTGGCAATATCATTTCGGCGCAGGGCTGGTGAAGACGCCGAATGATTTTGGGTTGAATGGTGCGCGGCCTTCGCATCCCGAATTGCTAGACTGGCTTGCGGCAGATTTCCGCGACACGGGTGGTTCGTTAAAAAAGCTGCACAAACTCATTGTGATGAGCGCGACTTATCGGCAGAGCAGCAACCCGCAATCTCAACTCTCAAATTTGAAATCCCAAGACATGAGCAACACCCTGCTGTGGCGACAGAACCGCCGCAAGCTCGAAGCCGAAGCCGTGCGTGATGCAGTGCTATCTGTCAGCGGCAACCTTGACCTGAAAATGGGCGGCGCGGGTTGGCAGGATTTCGTCGTTGAGCGGCCTGAACATTCGCCGCATTACGAGTATGGTTTGGCTGATCCGAATGACAGCAAGACGTGGCGGCGTGCGATTTATCGGTTCATCGTGCGTTCGCAAACCCAGCCGTGGATGACCGCACTCGATTGCGCAGACCCGTCAATGCGCGTAGACAAGCGCAACGAAAGCCTTTCACCATTGCAGGCTCTAGCGTTGCTCAACAACGGCTTTATGCTGACGCAGGCTGAACATTTCGCGGCGCGCTTGCAACGCGAAAGGCCGAACGACCTCGCCGCGCAAATCGAACGCGCACACTGGTTGGCCTTCGGACGCGCGCCGACCCAAAACGAGCGAGAAAAATTTCTGGCGTTCGGTCGCACACACGGCTTGCCGAATCTATGCCGCGTGTTGCTGAACCTGAATGAATTTACCTTTACTGATTGATAGCTTTCACTGAAGTTACGCGAACAGGAAATGCTATTTGAGTTTGACGTTCTCTTTTCTTGGGAATGAAGGACGTATCCTGCGCGAGCAGCAAGCGATGCGTAGCGGGTACGGCGTCGCGGATCACCTGCGCGTGATAGGCCGACCACATGGCGCGCATACGTATGCCCCAATACGACCCGCAACGCGCTAGATTTCGATAGTTGAAGCGTCCGCGCACCGTCAACAGTGTAGCGATCAACGCGGCTAAAAATCCCGCCGGGGCTTGGTGAGTTCCGGCATCTGTTTGATAAGGTAGACGTAACAATTGTCACGGGCCGTACAACTAAAGAAGGAGTTCGGCAAACACTTTCTTTCTGACGTACGGCCCTTTTCATTGCACTCCTACCTCAAAAAATATTCACACAATGATGGGCAGACCTTATAAATATGGCGTATTCGGCGTAGGCCGCATTGGCAAAGTGCATGCGTCCATCGTTCGAGAACAAGGGCATCAGATCGTAGCCCTCGGCGACGAAGCGCAAGCTGCGGTCGTAACCGCGCAAGATGAGCTTCAGCTTGGCGGAGTGAGAACCTTTTACGATGCAACCGCGATGGCGCAGGAGATGACTGGTGAGCTAATGGGGTTAGATGCTGTAATCATTGCTTCGCACACCAAAGATCATGCGCGGGACGCGCTGCCCTTCGTCAAAGCGAAGATACCCATCTATCTGGAAAAGCCCTTGACCGATGGCTTGCATGAAGCGTTCGCGTTTGTCTCCGCCATTGGCCGCAACGCACACCAAATTCAGATTGGTTTGCAGCGGCGCTATGACCCGGCGCTGCTTTACACGCGGGAACTGCTGCAATCCGGCGTGGTGGGCGAAGTCCGTGAAATCCGCTGCATCCTGCGCGACCAGTTTCCTCCGCCGTCAACTTATAGCAGCCGAGGCTTAATTATTGATATGGGCATTCACGTTGCTGACGAAGCGATCTGGTTGTTGGACGAATTCCCCAACGAAGTTTGGGCCAGCATGCATCACACCCGTTCTTATGCCAGTCCGATTGACGAAGGCGGCGACACGGCCTTTGTTACTTTCACGACTCCGTCAGGCGTGTTAGGGCGGCTTGATCTGAGTCGTACGCATTCTTCGGGCTATAACAATGAGACTTACGTCATTGGCAC
>JANNUY010001011.1:0-3542 GCA_031414155.1 Acidobacteriota bacterium | reverse complement strand
CGCGACGCAGCCAAAGCGCGTTCGTTGATCGCGCAAGCCGGTGGAGCCGATAAGCTGCCGCTCGAATCATTGGGCTGGCTGCTGCCTGTGCTGTCAGGTGAAGCCAATTCAAAACTCGAAGTCGCAGCCATCCGCCGCCACTTCGCCAATCGCGTAGAGGAAACCGCAGGGAACGCGCATTTCACGACGAATTACGGCGACGGCGCTTATCTGATGTTGCATTCCGACCGCCGCGCCGACGGCATCATTCTCGCGGCGTTGATCGGCGACGATCCGACGAACGATCTGATCGCCAAACTCGCGCGCGGCTTGCTGGCGCATCGCAAAGCAGGCCGCTGGGAAAATACGCAAGAAAACTGTTGGGTGCTGTTGGCGCTGGATCGTTATTTCAACACCTACGAAAAGGTCACCCCCAATTTCATCGCGCGCGCGTGGCTGGGCGATGGGTACGCGGGCGAACACGCTTTCCGTGGTCGCACCACCGAACGTTCGCAAATCAATGTGCCGATGAGTTACCTGATGGAAAAAGGCGGCACGCCGAATCTGACGCTCGCCAAAGAGGGCGCGGGGCGGATGTATTACCGCATCGGGATGCAATACGCGCGGTCGAATTTGCAACTCAAGGCGGCGGATTACGGCTTCACGGTCACACGCGTTTACGAGGCGATTGATAATCCGAACGACGTGCGGCGACAGGAAGACGGTACGTGGCGCATCAAGGCGGGCGCGCAAGTTCGCGTGCGTCTCACGATGGTCGCGCCCGCGCGCCGCTATCACGTGGCTTTAGTTGATCCGTTGCCCGCTGGCTTTGAAGCATTGAATCCGGCGCTGGCGACAACGGGTGCGATTCCGCGCGACCCGCAGGCGCAATCGTCAAATCGTTGGTGGTGGTGGCAACGGACGTGGTACGAGCATCAAAACCTGCGCGACGAACGCGTAGAGGCTTTCACCTCATTACTGTGGGAAGGCGTGCATACTTATTCGTATGTGGCGCGGGCGACGACGCCGGGCGTGTTCGTGGTTCCGCCAGCTAAAGCTGAAGAGATGTATCACCCTGAAACTTTTGGACGCGGCGCGAGCGAGCGCGTGATTGTCGAATAACAGCCTGGGTACGCGCGCGTCCTCGCGCGCTCTGGCTTGGGGATATACCCAAATGCAAAAGCCGCGAAGCCTTCCTTTTTTCTGAATCGGCATTTAGCCCAATTAGGAAAAGGAACGCTTCGCGGCTTTTCTTTTTGGCGCTCGGGACGAGCGCGCTCCCTCAGGCGACAAATTCCACTGCGACTTTATTCGGAATCACGCCTTTGCGAAATCCTTCATCCAGCAAAAGCCTCACGCCCTGCTTATCGCGTTCGGTATAACCCAGCGTACTGCTATTGACCCACATCGCCACAAACTTATCCGCCGTTTCAGTAGGCATATCGCGCGCGAATTGCATGGCGTAATTGAGCGCGTCTTCGCGGTTGTCGAGCGAAAACTGAATCGAACGATGCAACCAATGCGAAACGCGCTGTTGCAATTCGGGGCCGAGATCGCGCTTGATCGCGTTGCCGCCCATCGGCAAGGGCAAGCCGGTTTCTTTCAGCCACCACGCGCCGAGGTCTAAGATTTTGTCGAGGCCGTCTTCGTGATAGGTGAGTTGGCCTTCGTGAATCAGCAAGCCCGCCTCGTATTTGCCCGCGGCGACGAGTTCGATGATGGACTGAAAATCTTCGACGCCGTATTCAAACTCTGGCGTATGCAGCTTCAACGCGAGAAAGGCGCTGGTGAGTTCGCCGGGGATGGCAATGCGTTTATTTTTGAGTTCACTCGCCGGGAAAGGTTCGCGCGCGACGACGATGGGACCATATCCATCGCCGATGCTCGCGCCGTGCGGCAACAAGGCGTAGTTGTCAGCAATGTGCGCGTAAGCGTGAAACGAGACGGCAGTCACGTCGAATTCCTGCGTCGTCATCGCAATCTGGTTGAGCGATTGAATGTCTTTGAGTACGTGCGTGAATTCAAGATCGCCCGTGTCGAGCTTGTCGGTCGCCAGGCCATAAAACATAAAAGCATCGTCCGAATCAGGACTATGCGCCACTTTGATTTCGCGTTTGGTCATAGATGAGTCCTTGCATGAGATGAGTTCGTTTGAGGTAAGCGCGAGCATACAACACGAAACGACGCGATTGCACACAGCGTTGACGGCTGGTGTAAGATGCGGCTTCGTAAATTTCCGCAAGGAGTTCTGGTGATGGCGATGGCAAACGAATCCAATAAAAATGTTTTGGTGATTGATGACGATTACGACATTCGTGATCTGGTGGTGTTTTATCTGAACAGCAAGGGCTATGAAGCCGTCGGCGCTTCGAACGGCAAAGACGCCATCGCGCACCTGCAAACTGAAACCAAACCCGCGCTCATCATTCTCGACTTGATGATGCCGGTGATGGATGCGTGGGAATTCAGGCAGGCGCAACAACTCGATCCCGCCATCGGCCAGATTCCCGTCGTGCTGATTTCGGCGACGGATGAAGTCTCTGACCACGTCATACCGCTCGCCGCCGCCGGATTCATTCGCAAACCGATTGATTTCAACCACCTGCTCGCTTCAGTAGCACAACACTGCTAAACCATGTCTCAACGCCTTGCCATCACGGGCGGCGCGGTGATTACGCCGGAAGCCGCTATCACGAACGGAATCGTTTTATGCGAAGACGGTCGCATCAGCTTTGTCGGTTCCGCTAACCAGGCCGCGCCTGACGAAAACTCACAGATCATTGACGCGACTGATTGCATCGTGATGCCGGGCTTGATTGATACGCACTTTCACGGCAGCGGCGGCGATGACGTAATGGCGAACGGCGCAGACGGAATCGCACGCATCGCACGCAACCTTTTGCAATTCGGTACGACGGGTTTTCTGGCGACGACGATTGCGGCGCGACACGCTGAATTGCTACGCGCGATTGACGACGTGAAAGCGGCGGAACTCGCTTTGCACGAAACGCCCGCCGCGCACTTGCTGGGGCTGCACGTCGAAGGGCCTTACATCAATCTCAAATACAAAGGCGCGCAGCCAGTCGAAGGCATACGTGACCCAAACTTTGACGAATGCGAAGAGTTGCTCGCCGCCGCTGAAAATCGCATCAAGATCATGACCCTCGCGCCCGAATTGCCCGGCGGACTCGAACTCATCAAATGGCTGACAGCGCGCAATATCATCGCGTCATTGGGACATTCCGAAAGCGATTACGACACAGCGCTCGCGGCGATTGAGGCGGGAGCAACGCGCGCGACGCATCTGTTCAACGCGATGTCGGGCCTGCACCATCGCAAGCCCGGACTCGCCGCCGCTGCGCTCAACGAACCTGCGCTTTGCGCTGAACTGATTTGCGACGGCGTTCATTTGCATCCGCAAGTCGTCAGGCACGCCTGGCGCAGCAAAGGCCGCGACGGCATTACGCTCGTAACCGACGCGACCGCCGCGCAGGGCATGGGCGACGGCGAATATACGTTGGGAAGTTTTCAGGTGACGGTACGCGGCAATCTTTGCACGCTGG
>JANNUY010001010.1:0-1381 GCA_031414155.1 Acidobacteriota bacterium | reverse complement strand
CCGAAAAACCCTGCGAAATATATCGCCGACGGCAGCGGATACACCGCGTGGACGACCGACACGCAACTCGCGTTGCGCCACGAAGACCGCAAGCTCGTGCTCGCGCTGAAAGAACCACTGACCCTCGCTGCGAACGAACAGCTTGTCATTCAGATGGTGCAAAAGTTCCCCGGCTTCGAAGACATCAACTTCGGCATTCATCCGGTCGTAGGCCGTTTCAGAATTGCTACGACGAGGGATGTCAATCCGACGGCTGACCCTGTGCCTGCGCGAGTAAGGCAAATCATTAGCAAGCCTGCCGCGCAACGCACGGCGGCGCAACAAGCCGAAGTCTTTCGCCACTTCCGCACGACCGTGAAAGAGTGGGCGGAAGCGAATCAACAAATCAACGACGAACTCAAAGCGTGGGCTTACAGCCCGACGACGCTCGCGCTCGCGCCGCGCGAAGTGCCGCGCGTAACGCATCTCTTTCGGCGCGGCGATTGGAAGCGACCTGAAACGGCTGCGCTCGAACCCGGCACGCCAGCATTCCTGCATCCGTTTCCGACGAACGCGCCGCGCAACCGTCTGGGACTCGCGCAATGGATCGTAGACAAACGCAATCCACTCACGGCGCGCGTCATCGTCAATCGCATCTGGCAGCATTATTTCGGCGCGGGCTTGGTGGCGACGGCGGAAGATTTGGGTACGCGCTGTGAGAGTTCATCCCACGCCGACTTGCTTGATTGGCTTGCGGTCGAGTTTCGAGATGGCAGCGTTTCCAATCCGCAATCCGCAATCCGCAATCCGCAATCCAAAGCGTGGGACCTTCGGCACATTCATCGGCTGATTGTTTTGTCGGCGACTTATCGTCAAGTCTCAAACGTGTCGCCGAAGCTGATGGAAGCCGACCCGACGAATCGCTGGCTGGCGCGCATGCCGCGTATGCGTGTCGAGTCTGAAATCATCCGCGACATCGGGTTGGCGGCGAGCGGCTTGCTCGCGCCGACGTTTGGCGGGCCGAGTGTGTATCCGCCGATTCCTGACGGCGTTTTGTCGTTGAGTTACGGACGCCCGATGGATTGGCCCACGACGACGGGTGACGACCGCTTCAGGCGCGGGATGTATATTTTTTGGAAGCGCAACGTGCCTTATCCCAGCTTGCTGACGTTCGACATGCCCAACGGCGACTTTTCGTGTACGCGCCGCACGCGGTCGAATACGCCATTGCAAGCGTTGACCTCGCTCAATGACGTTACGTTTCTTGAGTTCGCTCAGGCGCTGGCTTTGCGGATGACGAAGGAAAGCGGGGCACCCAATGCAGCAAATGACGATACGGCAAAAATTATTTACGGCTATCGGTTGTGTACGGGAAGGCAGCCCGATCAATTCGAGCGGCAAC
>JANNUY010001009.1:0-1803 GCA_031414155.1 Acidobacteriota bacterium | reverse complement strand
TTGAATGATTTAAGAGCAGCAGAATTGTGGCACAAGCGGCTTGCTTGTGCCACGCCTCATAAGACGATTGGGGGAGGATTCTGAACCTCAGCTTGACCGCCATAGAGCGCATACGCCAACCTGACAGGCGTTTATGCTGGAATTTATCTTATGCGGCCTAATGTGGGTGACGTGGCTGACGGCCTCATCTATACAAAACACTGGGCAAGACTCAGAGTTGCAACGCGCGCAAACATTGTTTAACCAACAGCGTTTTGCCGAAGCCGCGCGACTTGCGCAAAGCGTGCGCACGGTCAACCCCGACAAAAAAGCCGCATGGAAGTTGGCTGGACTCAGCCTTCAACTCGCGCAACAACTGCCGCAAGCCACCGATGAATTCAACGCCGCCTTGCAACGCTTCCCCGCTGACGCCGAGTTGTGGTTTTTCTTCGCGCGGGTGCTTTACCTGCAATCTTCGCTGAAGCCCGCCCAGCAAGCCGCTGAACGTGCGCTGGCCTTGGAAGCTAATTACAGCGATGCGCATACGCAATTGGCGCTGGCACTCGATGCATTGAATGAATCAGACGCTGCGCTCACTCATTACCGGCGCGCCATCGCACTCAATCGCCAGACGAAACAACCGAACACGATTGCGCTGAGTTACGCGAGCCAGTTGCTTGAGCAGCGCGGCGAATACGTTGAGGCGTTGAGCTACGTCAACGAAGCGCTGCGATTGAATGCGAAGCCCAGCGCGTTGTGGTTGGCGCGCGGACGGCTGCACGAAAAGCGCGGCGAAACCGTCGAAGCTATTAAGGCGTGGGAACAGGCTGTCGCGTTGGATGGCAACACACAAGCTCGCAGCGCGTTGGCTCGCTTGCGCGCGGGTGCGGCTGGAACAAAAGCCAATGCGGCTGTCACAAATGGGCTGCCCGCTTTCGCTTTTCGCAACGCCACGCAGCAAACCAGGTTGAATTTCGTATTGAACAACGGCGCGACGCCGCGCAAATACCAAATCGAAACCATGACTGGCGGCGTGGCGGCATTCGATTATGACAACGACGGCTGGACGGATATTTATTTTGTGAATGGCGCGGAATTGCCCGCCATGCAAAAGACCGGTCCGCAGTTTTGGAATCGGCTTTATCGCAATCAACACAACGGCACATTCAGTGATGTGACAGAAAAGGCTGGTGTGAAAGGCAACGGCTTTGCCATGGGCGCGGCAACGGCTGATTACGACAACGACGGCGATCAGGATTTATTCGTCGCCGGAGTCCATCGCAATCAACTTTTCCGCAACGAAGGCAATGGCGCATTCAGCGATCAATCCACCAGCCTGCGCACTGAAGCCAAAGGCCGTTGGAGCGTCGCCGCCGCGTGGTTCGATTACGATAACGATGGCGACCTTGATTTATTCGTTGTGAACTATTGCGAGTGGAATCCGACACTTGATCCCGTCTGCGGCGCAGACAAACCGGGCTGGCGTACTTACTGCTTCCCTGATCGTTACGCGGGGCAGACCAACCAGCTTTTCCGCAATGATGGCAAGGGAGTGTTCACCGATGTTTCAACAGCCAGTGGCATCGCCGCGCACATCGGCAAAGGCATGGGCGTGAGCGTCGCCGATTATGACGACGATGGTTGGATGGATGTTTTTGTAGCCAACGACACGCTGCCCAACTTTCTCTTTCACAACACCGGCAAAGGGGCGTTTGAAGAAATCGCTTTCACCGCAGGTGTCGCCGTCAATGACAACGGACGCCCTGTGTCGAGCATGGGCGCGGACTTTCGTGATTACGACAACGACGGTTTGCCTGACCTGAT
>JANNUY010001008.1:0-1580 GCA_031414155.1 Acidobacteriota bacterium | reverse complement strand
TGCGATTGCCTACGCCGCGCGAGCCGCTGTGCAGCATGAACCAGACCTGATCGGATTCATCCAGACAGACTTCGATGAAGTGGTTGCCCGTGCCCAGCGTACCCAGATGATTCACGGTATTCCCGCGATCAAGGCGCGGGAACTTCTCGCAAATCTCTTTGTAGCCGCGCTCCAACTGCGCCCATACGCCTTTCTGCCGACGTGGAAGTTCACCCCAAGCCCCCTTGTCGCGCCGTCCGCCGTGATCGGTACGCCCGTGCGGCACAGCTTTCTCAATCGCGCGGCGAATGTTGCGCAGGTTATCTGGCAGGTCATTCGCGGTCAGCGAAGTCTGCAACGCAGCCATCCCGCAACCAATGTCTACGCCCACAGCAGCGGGGATGACTGCGCCCTTCGTCGGAATCACGCTGCCCACCGTCGCCCCAATGCCGAAATGTACGTCCGGCATAGCGGCTACCCATTTATAAACAATGGGCAGTTGCGAAACGTTGAGCAATTGCTTTTCGGCTTCTACCTCCATCGTCACGCCTTTAATCCACGCTTTGATGGGTACGCCTTTCGTCGTTTCAATCAGTTTGTATTTCAGGTTTGCCATAAATTTGTGTTAAGTACCTAAGAAGATTTTATGTCTTTATTGGTAATTATGGTTTCAGACTTTCTTGTCTTAGTTGAATGGCAAGATGTGCCATAAATTCCAATATCGGTATTAGCGGCTCGACTTCTGTAATTACTCGATCATCTCCATGAGTTATTCCAAAACTTCCATCGTTCTTTAGATGAGCGCACTCGTGGCGCAAGCGTACAAGGTCGTCAACAAGGGCTTCAAAACTGGCCGGTGTAAGAGGGAATGTTCCAGAATGCTTACCAGTACACGACTTTATGTTGGTTGCGATTGAAAATAACTCCGCTGAACTTTTGATAGTCTCAGCCGTTTTTTCTTTTTTTGTTTTTGGCCCGTAAAAGGATTCCAAAATCTTAAATAACCCTAAAAACACATCTATTGAATTATCCGCCTTGACCGCTGCATTAAACTGCTTCTCAAATTTTAGATCGTTCGATTGCACTGAAGGCCATTTGAGCGAAGCCTCATCAAAAGATGGAAGGCACGTAGCTTCAACTAAATGCATTTCATAAAAACATCGTTTGTCGCCAATTTCCTCTTCTTCTTCGGCAGTGTCGGCTAAATATTCTCCGGTAACTAACCCACCTAACAGGCTTATCTCTCCCGATGAAAAGGTGACACTTTCACAAAAGTTCGACGCTAGCCAATAAGCTGGGCCACGCGTTTGCGTTGTATCACCTGGTAAAACAATCTTTATCGTACCCGTCTGCTCCATCCCCTCGAATCTTGGAGCCGAATCAAGTTCAACTCTAAGAAAAAATTCCATTAAACGAGGTGGTTGGTTAGGCAGGTTGTGATTCTTCTCATTGATTTTACCTTTGCGTTCAAGAGGTTGGTCGAAAATTGCGTCCACACTTTGAAAATAAAAATTCCAACAAGACCTCATTAATACCTCCTTCTTCAAGACCATTTACACTCGCGGTCGGACTCGAACCGACAACCGGCTCATCGCCGTACA
>JANNUY010001007.1:0-3619 GCA_031414155.1 Acidobacteriota bacterium | reverse complement strand
GCTCATCAACAACGGCCATCTAGGCATGGTGCGGCAATGGCAGGAACAGTTTTACGAGCGTCGTTATTCGCACAGCACGCTGGATGTCGCGCCGGATTTCTGCAAACTGGCCGAGGCTTACGGCGTGCCTGCGTTCCGCGCAACCAAAGCGAACGAAGTGGCGCATACGCTCGAAAAGGCGCTCAATACGCCCGGCCCCGTGCTGATCGAAATGCAGGTCGCGCGCGAAGAAAACGTGTTCCCAATTGTGCCGGCGGGCGCGGCGCTGAAAGAAATGATTTTGGCGTAGCAAGTGTGAGGTACGAATGAATTCTGAAATCGTACAGGTAAAACCTAATAGCGAACCCAAGCGCAAGAGCTTCGCGGGAATGTGGGCGAATGACAAAACGTTCGACCAGTTTCTTGCCGCAATGAAGGCCTATCGGGAAGAGTTGGATGCCGAGTATCAATCGTCAATCGCTGGGCCGGGAATGTGGAAAGATAATCCGTTGTATTTGTATGATGAATTCGTTGCTGCAATGAAAGGGGCGCGCGACGAAATCAACGCCAATCCGAATCGGCTTTGACGCGAACATTTAATTGGAGGAAGAGATGAGACACGATGTTTACGTTCGACCATCCAACAATGGTTTTCTCGCTACTATCGCGGCTGTCCCGGAGCGCATGATTGAAGCGGCAACCCGCGAAGAGGTGATTGCCAAAGCGTATGCTGAATTAAAAGACATTATTGCGCAGGGCTTCCTTGTCAGCATCGAAACTGACGAAATGGAGCGCCACAAAAAACCGTTGAGTAGCTTTGCTGGAATGTGGGCGCAAGATGAAACTTTCGACGAATTCGTGGCGGCGATAAAAGCCTATCGGGAAGAGGTAAACGCCGATCCCGACCAACTCTGAGGCGGTTTTGACGATGGCGCTTTATCTGCTCGACACAGACCACCTGACGTTTTATCAGCACGGTCATCCGCAAGTTACGGCACGTATCAATGCCGCTGGTGAAGGCGAGATCACGGCTTCGGTTATCAGTTATGAAGAGCAGTTGCGGGGACGGCTGGCGGTCATTCGCAAGGCGAAAACACGCGAGCAGATGGCCTATGGTTATTTTCGCTTGCGTGAAATGCAGGAGTTTTTCTGCGCACTTCGGTTGCTCGACTTTGATGAAAAGGCCGCTGCGATTCATCCACTGTTGCGTCAGTTGCATCGCCACGCAGGCAAGATGGATTTGCGTATTGCCGCCACCGCGCTCGCACACAACGCCACGCTCGTGACGCGCAACACCCAAGACTTTATTGATATTGAAAACTTACGGCTCGAAAACTGGGCTTAAATTTTGACTAAACCAATGCGACATACGATTTCTATCACTCTCGAAAATGAATACGGCATGCTGGCGCGCGTGTCGGGGTTGTTCAGCGCGCGCGGCTATCAGATTGATACGCTTAACGTAGCGCCTACGCTCGAAGAAGGCATTTCGCGCATCACGCTCACGACGCATGGCAACGACAAGGTCATCTATCAGATCGTCGAACAGACGCGCAAAATGGTACGCATTCTGAGCGTCACCGACCTGACCGCCAATCCGCACGTCGAGCGCGAGATGGTCATGCTCACCGTCAGCGCGCAACCCGGCGAACAGCGGCAGGAAGTATTGAGCCTCGTCGAAATCTTTCGCGCCCGCGTTATTGACGTGAATAACGACGCTTTCATTCTTGAACTCACGGGCAACATCGAAAAGGTCAACGCCTTTATCGAATTGCTCACGCCTATGGGCATACTCGAACTGGCGCGCACCGGCCCCGTTGCCATGACGCGCGTCGCGCACACCAAGGCGCAACAGGCGATTGAAGACGAAGAGTTTTCGGAGTTGTCGTTGAATGAGAAGGTTTAAGCAAAGGCAGGTTACAGTCCGATGAAACCTGCACCCAATGTAGTTGGTGGAGCGCAAGTAATCTGTTCCACCCACCAAATTGATTCACGTCACAAGCACACAGGAAATTGCCGCCAGATTGTTGCTGGTGTGCTTCAAGGAGCAGCAGCAGGATTAGCCATCTGCCAGTATGAAGGAGAAAGTTGTTATTATCTCTTTGGCTGTGACTTGGAGTGGAATTCAGTGACTGACACTTGGCATCAAACCCTGGAAGAAGCAAAAGAACAAGCGGAGTTTGAGTACGAAGGCGTTTCTGAAACCTGGGAACACTACGTTTAACTCCATATCCCGACTCAAGGAGCAATTTTTCAATGAACATTTACTACGACAAAGACGCAGACCCCAATGCACTCAAAGGCAAACGCATTGCCGTGATTGGTTACGGCTCGCAAGGCTTCGGCCACTCGAACAACCTGAAAGACAGCGGCGCTGACGTAATCGTCGGTCTGCGTTCTGACAGCCCGTCGGTCGCCAAAGCGCAAGCTGCCGGACTCGAAGTGCTGCCCGTTGCCGACGCCGTTGCGCACGCCGACATCGTGATGATGCTGACGCCCGACGAATTGACACCCGGCATTTATAAACGCGACATCGAACCGAACCTGAAACCCGGCAGCTATTTGGCCTGTGCGCACGGCTTCTCGCTTCATTTCAAAAAGATCGTACCGCCCGCCAACGTCAACGTATTCATGGTTGCCCCCAAAGGCCCCGGTCACCTGGTGCGGCGCGAATATGAACGTGGCGCAGGTGTTCCGTGTTTGCTGGCGATTGCGCAAGACCCCACGGGCGATACGCGCGCGGTTGGACTTGCTTATGCGTCCGCCATTGGTGGCGGACGCGCAGGCATCATCGAGACGACGTTCAAAGAAGAAACCGAAACTGACTTGTTCGGCGAACAGTCGGTGCTGTGCGGAGGCTTGACCGCGCTCGTGCAAGCTGGATTTGAAACGCTGGTCGAGGCAGGTTACGCGCCGGAGATGGCTTACTTCGAATGCTTGCACGAAATCAAACTCATCGTAGATTTGATGTATGAAGGCGGCATTTCGACGATGCGCTATTCGATCTCGAATACGGCTGAGTATGGCGACCTGACGCGCGGCAAGCGCATCATCGGCCCGGAAGTTAAAGCCCGCATGAAAGAAGTCCTCGCTGAGATTCAATCAGGCCAGTTCGCCGACGAATGGCTTGCCGAAGCCGAATCGGGCAAGGTCAATTTCAATCGCATGATCGAAACCGAAAAGAAACATCAGATCGAAGAAGTCGGGTTGCAGTTGCGCGGTCTGATGCCGTGGTTGGCGTCCAACAAGATTGTGGACAAAGCCAAAAACTAAGGGGCACAATTCACGCTCAGGAGGCGCGGAGTTGCGGTGCAAGACGTGCTGCAACTCCGCGATGTATTTATGGGACAAGTTAGAACGACGCTTACCATTACCAATCGCGCAGATGAAGTATTAGCTGAAAGAGGAGTCATCCCACGTGAACAAGTACGTTCCATCACTGTCGACCAAGTATTGGTTGATACAGGCGCGACCTCACTCTCTCTGCCTTCGAGGTTGGTGCAAGAACTCGGCCTAGAACCCTTAAAAGAGGTATTGGCAAGAACGGCAGCGGGCTATCAACGCGCTTACGTTTTTCAAGATGCCAAGCTCCAAATTGGTGATCGTGTCGGCGTATTTCAATGCCTCGAACTACCAGGCG
>JANNUY010001006.1:0-3559 GCA_031414155.1 Acidobacteriota bacterium | reverse complement strand
AAGAAGAACGTCACTAAAGCCGAGCAGATCAAAACCTTTGCGGCGGAATTGCTAAAAGCAGCGCTGCCGAATTCCCTGCCACGCCTATCTGATAAAAAGCTAAAAGACATCGAAAAGAACGCACGCACTATTCGCACCGATTCAGGCGGCGGTGAAGATACGCCGCTCGAAGAACTGCCCGAGACCCTGGAGGCTGCGCTCAAGCGGTTAGATGAAGCGAGCGAACTTCTTTTCAAGCTGATGGAAAAGACCTCGCGTCATGTCGTCTCGGTGACGGTGAGTACGCAGGCAACCGAAATCATTCAACTAACCAAGTTGTTGCGAACCTATTTGCGGTAATGCTTATGCCGGTTAAACCAGCCCTCCTAAGTTCACTGTTGTTAATGGCACTGACTGGCTTCGTGCTATCGCAAGAACCGCTGCCGAAATTGCAGGACAAGCAGCAAACAGAAAAGAAGTCGGCAGAAAAGAAGCCTGAAGAAAAAGTCGAAGAAAAGCCTGACGACCCAATCTCAGTAGACACCAGTGTTGTGGTGCTGAATGTCACCGTGACCGACTTCAGCGAAAATTTCGTAGGCGGCCTCAAACGCAGCGATTTCACCATTCTCGAAGACAAGTTCCCGCAACCTATCTCTTACTTTTCGGTTGAAGTGAAGCCCTTTGCCGCCGCGATTTTGATTGATGCCAGCGCGAGTATGGGCGAAAAGATGACGCTGGCGCGCTCGGCCTGTACGTCGTTCGTGGACGGCTTGCGCGAAGACGACGTGTTCGCCATTTACAGCTTTACCGGCACTAAGGTGAAACAGGTGCAGGATTTCAGCGACATCCGCGACATCTCAGACTTTCTGTGGGATATGCGCGCTGACGGGATGACTCCGATGTATGACGCATTGGTCAAAGCGACCGAAGACTTGCTCAAGCGCCCTGAACGTCGTCGCGTTATCCTGCTGGTTTCGGACGGAGCCGACAGCACCAGTAAGGCTTCGTTTGATGACGTCATTCGCAAAGCCACCGACGTTGGCATCACGGTTTATTGCGTAGACCTCAGCGACCGTGGCGTTTATAAGGCCGTGGCGCGCGACAACGGGCCTGAGATCATGAAAAACCTGGCGCTAAAAACCGGCGGACGTTTTTTCACTTCGCCCGGTGGCAGCGCGTTGCGCGAAGCCTTCGTGCAAACGATCAATGAATTGCGCAATCAATACACGATCACTTACGAACCGCGTAACGAGAAGAAGGACGGCAAGTGGCGCGCAGTTGAAGTGCAACTTAAAAACCCTGCGCTCAAAGCACGCACGCGCCTCGGCTATTACGCGGCGAGAGCTAAGAAGTAGCATCTTGACGGGTATGAACCGCTCACCTATATTCGCTCGCGGTTAATCAATGTCTGCAAATTTTGCGATAAAGGAAGTAAAAAATGATGGGCCTTGGAATGGGCGAGATTATGGTGGTCCTCGTGCTTGCGCTGATGGTATTCGGCCCGCGCAAGTTGCCCGAATTGGGCAAAACGCTGGGACAAGCCATGAACCAGTTCCGCCGTGCGTCTGACGAATTCAAACGCACCTGGGAACAGGAAGTCGAATACGACAAAGTACGCACTGACAGTAAATCCACTCCTTCGACTAATTCGATAGCAACTAACACCGACAGCGGTTATAGCGCCGAATCGGATTATCAATATGGTTACGAAACTGGTTACGACGGCGTAACAGGCAACGATGCGCTGCCAGCGGCTGATACGTCAGCCGCGACCGACACCGCAGTCGAAACAGCGAGCGTCGAGAAAAAAGCCGAACCGCAGTGGATTTAGTTTAACGAGCGGAAAAATAATTTAAGTCAGGTAATGCCTGATTTTCCAAAGTTGCCAGACATAGCTTGGTTGCTGTTGCACGGGTTAATGACTCAGATGCGATGGCAGCCAATTTTTTTGGTCAGGAGAGCGTGAGCTATATGCAAGACGACGTGAAAGAAACTGAAACGAACGATGCCAGTGAAGCCAATGCAGAAGGACTGCAAATGTCTTTTCTAGATCACCTAGATGAATTGCGCGTGCGGCTCATTCATTCGGTAATCGGCATCACCATCGCGTTTGCATGTTGCTTTCTGTTTGCCAAACAGATTTACCACTTTCTCGAAGTGCCGGTGAAACAGCAAATTCGCAAAGCCCGCATTAACGACCAAGCCAAAGGCGGTGGGGTAGACCTCAATCAAGTCAAAGAAGGCGAAACGCTCGATTACACCTTTTCGCAGGAAACCGCCGTCGCGGGCGTACGCATTCCGCAAGGTACGACCGTGCCCGTCAAAGCCGTCAAGCGCGACGACCAACTCACACTCATTCTCGAAAGGCGTTGGGTGATCGGAACCGCCATTGTTCCCAAAGACGAACCAATCACGAAAATTTTGAAAGAAGGCAAAGACCAAAACGCTTATGGCGATGAAGACAAACTGATTATGCGCAGCGTGACGGGCGCTTTCACGCTTTATGTGCAAGTTGCGCTTTACACCGGTATCGGCTTGGTAATTCCGTTTTTGCTCTATCAGATTTGGGCGTTCATTTCGCCGGGACTCTATCAGCACGAGAAAAAATACGTAACACCTGTATTAATAATGGCAGTGTTTTTTTTCATTGCGGGCGCATCATTCGCTTATAAAATCGCGTTTCCGGCGGCGTGTGATTATCTGCTGGCGTGGCAAACCGACGGCGGCTTTCGTACGTTGCTCGACGCCGAAGACTATTTCAATTTGATTATGTTGATTATGCTCGGCCTCGGTCTCGTCTTTCAGATTCCCACCATTTCATTTGTCTTGGGGCGAATTGGCTTGATTACCGCGCCGATGATGCTCAAGGCCTGGCGGCACGCCGTCGTAGGCATCGCCATCATCGCAGCCGTCGTGACACCTACGCCTGACGCTTTCAACATGATGGTGTTTATGGGGCCGATGTTACTGCTTTATTTCCTAAGCGTAGGCATCGTGTGGCTGTTCGGCAAAAAACGACAAACCGATGAAGAAGCAATGGCAGCGGCGTGATGCGCGGCTTTCTTCCCGCTGCCACGCTGCCTATAGTGTCGCTTATGTCTCGCAAATGTTTTTGGGTCATACTGTATTTGCTGTGCGCAACCACGGCTTACGCACAGGTTCAGCCCATCACGTCTGGTTACGGCGCGAACGGCAGCTTTACGTCTAGCGAAGCCCGCTTCCCCAGCCCGCTTTTCCGCGACAAAGACGTAGTCGTTTATCTTCCGAACTCAAGGGCAAACTCTAGGGCAAACTCCAGGGCAAACTCCAGGGCAACTACAGCTTCACCCGCGCCCGTCATTTTCTTTGCGCCGGGTTTCAGCGTGCAGGAACCCGACACCTATGCGCCGTTGATTCAACATCTAGTGAGTCGCGGTTACGCCGTGGTCTTTTCTCCGTTTCAAATTCTGCTCTTCGATTTGAATGAACAGAAGCTGCGTTACGACACGATCTGGGCGGGATTTGAAGAAGCCGCAAAACGCTATGGCGGGTCGTTCGATCTCACGCGCGTGGGCTTCATCGGTCACTCGTTCGGTGGCGG
>JANNUY010001005.1:0-1394 GCA_031414155.1 Acidobacteriota bacterium | reverse complement strand
GACTTGCACGATTTGCATCGCATTCAATATTTCGATCACCGCGACGAAGGCATTGTGCGTGGCTGGCGCAACATTCACGTCTCTGACGGCGATCAACCTTACCTGAGCCATTGGTGGGTGCCGGGTTTGCAGATCGGTTATGAACACACATTCACGCATCAATTCGCCGATTTCGTGATGGCGGCAGGCGAAGGCAAAGCGATTGCGCCGACTTTTCGTGACGGCTTGGCAACCGATTTGGTTTGCGATGCGGTGCTGAAATCCGCGAAGACCCGGCAGTGGGAAGCAGTTCAATACTAAAAATCAAAAGGCAAAAGGCAAAGGGCAAAAGGCAAAAGTGAAAACGCTTGCGGAAGGCTCTTTTAACGGAGAATTCAAATGAAAAAACTGTTGGTATTTGCACTAGTAATTTCTGCGGCAACGTTGTTGTCTTTTGCCGTCATTGCTCAACAAGGTGGGCAACAAGGCCCGCCGCCGCAGGGCGGACAAGGTGGCCCGCCACGCGCCCCCGGCGGAGGGGGAGGACGCGGGCCCGGCATTGATGCTTTGGCGATAGACGATCGAACGGGCTTTGACTCAATCTTTGATGGCACGACGTTGAAAGGTTTTGATGGCGATCCGCAATTCTGGCGCGCTGAAAACGGCACGATCATTGGCGAGAGTACGGCGGAAAAGGTGGTCAAGGTGAATACATTTTTGATCTATCGCGGCAGCATGCCCGGCGACTTTGAATTGAAAGTAGACCTCAAAATGAACTCGACCAACACCGGCATTCAATACCGCAGCATCGAGTTGCCCGAAGTCGGCAAGTGGATTCTCAAGGGCTATCAGGCCGACATGGATTTCAATAACCAGTTCACCGGGCTTTTGTATGAAGAGCGCGGACGTGCCTTTCTAGCACCGCGTGGGCAGATGGTGCATATCGGCGCTGATGGCAAAAAGCGTGTCGTCGCTAACTTGCGCAACCCCGATGAACTCAAGGCTGCGATCAAGTCGAACGATTGGAACACCTATCACATCATCGCGCGCGGCAATCGCCTGACGCACATCATCAACGGTCATTTGTTTTCAGAAGCGATTGACGATGAGGCAGGCAAGCGTTCGATGGGCGGATTGCTCGGCTTCCAGATTCATACGGGGCCGCCGATGAAACTGGAGTTACGCAACATTCATCTGAAAAATCTGTAAGCAACACTTCGCAACTAATTCGAAAACACCACGCCGGTTCACCACGCCGGACTGCCTGCGATTTGCAGTCCGGCGTTTATCGTTTTCACGG
This sequence comes from Acidobacteriota bacterium, assembly GCA_031414155.1. Classification (GTDB taxonomy): domain Bacteria; phylum Acidobacteriota; class Blastocatellia; order RBC074; family RBC074; genus JACPYM01. The sequence goes on along the minus strand of JANNUY010001005.1, from coordinate 115 downwards.
AAAGGTACACGACATGAAAATCACGCGCAGGGAATTTAATCGGCAATCATTAACAACAATGGGCGCTACGTTGACGGCGGCGAGCTTGCCATCATTCGGTTCAGCAGCGCCTTTG
>JANNUY010001004.1:0-2091 GCA_031414155.1 Acidobacteriota bacterium | reverse complement strand
GTTCGCCGCTGGCGTAGACATTCACGGCGTACACGATTGGGCTTCACGTTTAGGCGGTGGCGAAGATCGAGAAGTTGTCAAAGTCGCGCGCGAATCTTCGCCGCTGTTTAACGTGAACATATGGCGCGCACCCGTGTTGCTCATCCACGGCGACGACGACCGCAACGTAGCGTTCAACCAAACCACCGAACTCGCACGCCGCTTGCGCGAACAGAAAGTCGAATTCGAGCAACTGGTTTTCCCCGACGAAGTGCATGACTTTTTGCTGCATCGGCATTGGGTGCAGATATTCAATACGGCTTTCGACTTCCTCGAACGCCATCTGGGTACGCGGGCGTCCTCGCCCGCTCAGGACAGCGAGCGGGGACGCTCGCGTACCCAGGAAGCCGACATCTTGATTCGCAACGGACGCCTGCTTGACGGTTCAGGTTCACCCGAACGCCTTGCCGATCTCGTCATCACCGACGACCGCATCACGTTCATCGGCGATGCCAAAGCGGCGAATATCTCCGCCAAGCAAACGATTGACGCAACCGGCTTGATCGTCTCGCCCGGCTTCATTGATCCGCACACGCATGCCGACGGCGACCTCAATCACGCCGAACGCAAGCACCAAATCAACTACCTCACCCAAGGTGTCACCACCGTCGTCGTAGGCAATGACGGCAGTTCTCCGCTACCAATAAGCAAACCGCTGCAAGCGTGGGAAACGAACGGCATCGGTACGAACGCGCTGTGGCTCGCGGGACACGGTTCGATTCGCGGCGCAGTGCTGGGCGCGAAAGATATTGCGCCGAATGCAGAGCAACTCAATCAAATGAAAAGCCTGATGCGGCAGGCGATGGAAGACGGCGCGTTCGGGATGTCTACGGGTTTGTATTACTCGCCGGGCAGCTTCGCCAAAACCGAAGAAGTGATCGAACTCGCCAAAGTCGTGGCCGAATACGGCGGCCTTTACGACACACACATGCGCGACGAGAGCAGTTTTTCGATTGGGTTGCTGGGTTCGATTGAAGAAACCCTGCGCATTGGACGCGAAGCCAAATTGCCCGTACACATCTCGCACATCAAGGCCCTCGGCACAGACGTGTGGGGGCAAAGCGCCCAAGCCATCGCCCTGATCGAAAAAGCCCGCGCCGCTGGCCTTAACGTCACCGCCAATCAATATCCTTATACGGCTGGCGGTACGTCACTGATTCCCGCACTCGTGCCGCGCTGGGCCGAAGCAGGCGGTAATGCAGCCCTACTCAAACGCATTGACGACCCGACGATTCGTCCGCGCTTGATAAAAGAGATGGAAGAAAACCTGCGCCGTCGCGGCGGAGCCAATTCCCTGTTACTGGTTTCGTCGAAGTATGCAGGCAAGCGATTGGATGAACTCGCCAAACAATTCGGCAAGTCGCCGATTGAAACGGCGCTCGACATCATCAAGCAAGGCGGCGCTGGCGTAGCTTCGTTCATGATGAGCGAACGCGACATTGAAGCGTTTATGAAACAGCCCTGGGTAATGACGGGCAGCGACGGTTCGGGCGGGCATCCGCGTAAGTATGGAACCTATCCGCGCAAGCTGGCTAACTATGTTTTGCAGCGAAAAATAATTAGCTTGCCGCGTTTTATTCAAGCTAGTTCAGCGCAAGTGGCTGAAACCTTTGGCATCACCGAGCGCGGTAACTTAAAAATAGGTAACTTCGCTGATGTTATTATTTTTTCTGAAAAAGAATGCCGTGAGTTAGCTACTTATGAAGCGCCGGAAAAACTGGCTGCGGGCATGCGTTATGTTATCGTGAATGGTAAGCTGACTATCACAGAAGGAAAGGTTATTAAGACATTGGCTGGGCGAGCGTTGCGCAAAACGCGGAGCGTGTCCATAGCCCGACCGTGAGCGAGAGCTACCCGGCATTGCACCCTTCTGCATTATCAAGCGCCTCGTGATGGTAGCCCTCGCTTACGGTCGGGCTACGGACACAGGCATAAACAAAAGCCTGATTCGTCATAGCAACGAATCAGGCTTTTTCCAAATCCCTCACACCAGGCAGAAATTACTGCACTCGATTCACCTTTTCGGCCTGCTTGCCTTTGGGGCCGCTGACC
>JANNUY010001003.1:0-3254 GCA_031414155.1 Acidobacteriota bacterium | reverse complement strand
ATTTTGTCGGCCCGTGCATCACTGTGTTCGGTTCGGCGCGGTTCAAAGAAGATCACCCTTATTACCAATTGGCGCGCAACGTAGGCAGCGCTCTCGCCCACCAGGGCTGGACGGTGATGACTGGCGGCGGCCCCGGCGTGATGGAAGCGGCCAATCGCGGGGCGAAGGAAGCCGGCGGGACTTCGATTGGTTGCAACATCATCTTGCCCTTTGAGCAGCACGCGAACCCCTGGCTCGATAAGATGCTAGAGTTTCGATATTTCTTCGTACGCAAAACGATTCTGATTAAGTATTCCTATGGTTTCGTCGTGTGTCCGGGCGGAATGGGTACGCTGGATGAGATGTTCGAGGCGCTGACGCTGATTCAGTGCAAGAAGATCAAAGACTTTCCCGTCGTCGTGATGGGCAAGCAATACTATCAACTGATGATTGATTTTCTGAACTCAATGGTTGCCGAACGCACCATCAACGCCGAAGACCTGAACCTGTTTTTAGTGACCGATGATATAGATGAAGCGATGGCTCACATTCGCAAACACGCGATTCAAAAATTCGGCTTCACGCAACGCAAGGTGATTGAACCCTCGGTCATACTCGGCGAACGCCAGACCGGTAAGTTGAAAATGCCTACGGCTTAATTTGGCGCGGAGTCTTTCTGATATTCTTTCAACAGCTCTTGCATAATGTCTGAGAATGTCCAGTTGGGGTCGAGTTCGGGATGGGCAGCCATGCGTTGATCGAATTCGGCGTAGGCGCGTGGCCGCGCCCACGCGAAAAATTTGGCGAGATCGCCTTGATAGATTGAAGCTGTGACAGAGGTTGAGCCTGATGTGTTAATAGATTCGGTCATTTTTAGATTTCTCTTGGGGTTTCCTTTGATTGAAATTTTGAGGTGCGATTCTCTTGGGCGACGTTCAAGGGTGTCAAGCGAGCGAGGAGGTAGAAATGTTGCGACGCAGTTTTCTTTTCACAATGAGTTTTGGTGTTTTGCCAGCTTTTATACAGGTGGGGGCGCAAACGGGTCGTCTGCGGTTGCCGATAAAATTGCCGAGCATTGGCGGCTTGAGCGATAGCAAGATCATCGCGGGACTCAAAGAAGCTCTCGAAATCGGTACGGGCAATGCGGTGAATTTCACCAGCCGGCTCGATGGGTTTTTCAAAAATGCCGTCATCAAAATTTTGATGCCGCCGAAATTGCGTACGGTCGAAAAGACGCTGCGCACGCTTGGCCAAAACGCTTTGGTGGATGAGTTCGTGATGAGCATGAATCGCGCAGCAGAACGGGCTGCGCCGGAAGCGCGGCGCTTTTTTGTGAGCGCGTTGCGCGAGATGACGTTTGACGACGCGCGCAAGATTCTGTTCGGCAACAACGACACGGCGGCGACCGATTATTTCAAAGGGCGGACGGCGCTGCGCATCGGCGAATCGTTCAAGCCGATTATCAGCAGCGCGCTCGCAGACGTAGGGGCTACGCGGAAATATAAAGAGATGATGGGCGGACTCGCGCAACTGCCGTTTATGCGCAAGCAATCGTTTGACCTAGATGATTATGTTGTCGGCAAGGCGCTCGACGGCTTGTTTTATATGGTGGGCGAAGAAGAAAAGAAGATTCGCAAAGACCCGTTGGCGCGCGTGACTTCGATCTTGCAAGAAGTGTTCGGCAAAAAGTAGGGCAAGCTGCCGAGCTTGCCCTGACTTGAGATTGAGTTATTTTGCCGGAACGGGAAACGTTAAAATCGCAAGCCAAAGCCCATGCTGAATTGCAAGTTATTGCGCGTGTAATTCGGGTTGAAATTAGGTAGTTCAGCGCCGCCCACCGAAGCGAGCTTGCGTTCTTTATAGCGGATGCGCGTGTCGCCGACATCAAAACGAATCTGCGTGTGTTTGCTGGGATAAATTTCAAAAACGCCACCAATGTCTATGCAATAACCGCCCTGAAAGCGAAAGATGTCGTTAATCGGCGTAGGCGCGCCGGGCAGGTCATGCCGTTCCGTGACCAGAAACACCCGCGTAAAGCCCGGACGCGCTTTGGCGAACAAGCCGAAGCGGTTGCTGCGTACGCCGTATTTAATGCCGCCCAGGACTTGCACCACGCCATCCTGCGTTAGCTTTTCATTCAGCACGTTGCTGAACTTGTTAATGCTCAAGCGAAAGTCTTTGGGGAATGCGTTCACTTCGCCTTCGATAGAAAAGTGTTCGGTGACATTGACGGTGACGCGTCCGCCAAAACCACGCTGGGTTTCGTCAAAGCCGGGGATTTCAAGGCGAAAGCTGCCTACCTTGAGCCAGGTGGCTTGTACGCCAATTTCCACCCGCGGTACGTCTTGCGCGTAAGCCGTCGCGCCGAATACCAAACTAAAAAAAACAAAGCAGGGCAAAGCCATACTAAGAGCAAGAGGATGTCGTTTCAGTTTCATAAAAGCTCCGTGGATGATGTAAGTCGTATGGGGGTAATGCGCTGAAAAAGGGTTGTAAATTCTGAATGCCGAGGGCGGGACTCGAACCCGCACGCCCTTACGGACAGAGGATTTTAAGTCCTCTACGTCTACCGATTCCGTCACCCCGGCAATTCGCGAGCGAGTTTAAGCGGAAGCCTTTGATCTGACAAGGCAGCTTTTTTTGGTTGATCGAATCAACTTGTGACTAAAATAGGGGCAGTCGCGGCACAAAATCTATTCCCAGATGCAGTTTGACAGCGACCGGAGATGCTGCGAAATGAAATCACCAATGAGTCAACTTATGCGGTTCCCCACTTCGGTAAAGCGAGACCCAGCGATTGAGGTCTGGATGCACGAGCATTCATGTGAATTGGGTGAGATCGCGCAGCGCTGATTTGAGGTCATGCGCGATTGCGCAGACGATGTTCGAGAGTTATTGCATGACGGTCATCCGACCGCGTGCGTAGGTGATGCAGCATTCGGCTACGTCAATGCCTTCAAAGCGCACGTCAATGTCGGGTTCTTTCGCGGGGCCGAGCTTGCCGATCCAAGCGGTTTGTTAGAAGGCACTGGCAAGTTTATGCGCCACGTAAAGCTGCGGCCTGATCGTGTGGTAGATGCCAACCCTCTAAAGGAGCTAATTGAGACTGCATATATTGATATGAAGCAGCGCCTTGCGGCGCAGTAATTACATCGGAAACTAAGTTGTTTAACATTTGTCTTCGCCGCAAAGCGGCGGTTGAATTTAGGCAGGTCGTTCACGGCCTGTACAGATGATAAGGATTGTCTCGTCCCAGCGGGACGACTGAACCATCA
>JANNUY010001002.1:0-2476 GCA_031414155.1 Acidobacteriota bacterium | reverse complement strand
CCCGCGCGTAAGCACGGGCTGCATTGAAGTAACTTCTATTGATTCGATAGGCGCTACTCAATGCAGCCCTTGCTTACGCGCGGGCTACTGACACTGCCGAGTTAATTCAGTGTGAAGTTAAAGGTGAGAATGCCTTGCACTTTCACCGGCACATCGTTGAGCGTTGTCGGTTTGAACAGCCACTGACGCGCAGCTTCTTCAGCGGCAGCACGCAAAATCGGATGCCCGCTGACCACGCCCGTTGAAAGCACGTGGCCTTGTTCTGAAATCAACACCTGCACTTGCACGGCTCCTTGCAAGCGAATGCTTTTCGCCATCGCCGGATATTGCGGCGACACGCGCCGCAGCACCAAGCCGGGTGAAATTTGAGAAACCTTCAAAATCTGCTTCGGCGTGGGCGCAGGTTCCGGCTCTGGCGTAGGCTTCACTTTTACCACTGGTGGCGGTGGTGGCGCTTCGCTGGTCGGATCGCCATCAATGACACCGAATTTCGCGCCACTACTTGAAGTCGGACAGCCATAACAAATTTGAGTTCCTAGAACTATCGGAGGACGCTTAACCGCCAACGCAATTTCATCAGGGCCAGCCACGGGTGGCGGCTCTTTCGGAATCATCGTCGGTGGTGCAGTCGTCGGAGCCTTTGTCGCAAGCGCCTTCGTTGGTTGCGGCACTTCGCTGCCTGGCGGAGGCGGGGGCGGGGCAAGATGAACTTCAACACTCAACGCATCAGCCAGCGCCGGATTCAGCCCCAAGATCGTCGAGATCGCTACGCCACTTAACAGCAACGTATAAACCAACGTCGTCAGGAAAAAGATGCGCCCGGCGCGTCCTTGTTTCTTTTCATTCGTAGATTCAACCAGTTTGTCGAACATAAACATTTCTCCTTTTGGGTAGTAGTCGCTCGTGCCGATGGGTCGAAGTGTTTCGTTAATTCAAATCGTCAACCTGCAAGCCGATGGGCGCGCTGCCTGCTGATTTCATTACGTCAATCACCTGTGCAATGTGCCCATAAGCCATGCTTGGCGGAGCCTTCAGGAATACGGTCTTGCGGTCGAAGGGGCGTCCGTCCAGCGCGCGATGCAACCAGTCGTTGAGTTCGTTCAAGGTCGCGGCGGGCTGTGAATTCAAAGAGTAAGTGCCATCGGCGCTGACCATCACTTGCAAGACATCATCGTTAGCAATCGGGTTCGGTATTTCGGGCGCAGGCTTATCAGGAACCTGCGCCACGAAACGGCTGGGACGATGCGGGCTAATCACCATAAAAATAATGAGCAAGACGAGCAGTACGTCTATCAACGGCGTCACGTTGATGTTGGGTTTGTTGTGCATAAAAGTCTCCTTGTGCCGACACGAATCCCTGCACGCAAAAAGTTGCGTGTAGCTCGTAGTGGTTGTTACGTGAATAGACGGCCTTCGATCAGCGGCCTGTTGATCGAAAGAAAAAGAAGGTGATGAGAAACCTGCGGCGCAGCGTGGTTGCACCACATTGCGGGTTAATCGAGTTGAGCGGAAATGTTCACTTTGCCGAAAAGAATCACGGCGTTATCGCTGCTGGCGCGGGTGCGTCCGTCAGGCAGTTGAAAACTGGCGTGGTTGTGAAAGGCCATTGCCAGACGATCTGTCAGCATCGCGTCTTCGTTCACGGCGTCGTTAGGGCTAACGACGTAATCAAGCTGGGCGCGTCCGTTGTGGTGGTTTACTTTCACCGTAGCGATGATTTCAGTGTCGGCGGGCATGCCTTCGCCAAGTTCAAGCAACGCTTGGTCAGGACTGAAAGCCGGTGGCGGAGCCGGTTGTGCTAACAAGACGCGAAAGCGAATCGCCGGGTCGTCAGGGATTTCAGGTTCGAAAGCGACTTGGCGCGCGGCATCGAACAAAGCCAGTGTGCGATAAGCCGGACGGAAAATTGCCGCGACCACAAACAACAACAAGGCGAAAGAAAGTGCCGTCGCCAGCCCTTGCGAATATAACCGCATCAGCCACCAGTCGCGCAGGTCTTCGCGGCGACGCGTTTCGGCCTTGACGATGGGAGCCTGACGGCGCAGCGCCATTTGAATTTGCGCGGTCAAGGCCGTGCCGCCAAAAGCCGGTTCTAAGCCTAACATCGAGGCCGGGCGCGGCGTTTCGAGCGCGCGCAAATCAGAGCGCAAGCTGCGCAAGTCAGCCGCATAACGACGACAGAAATCACATTCCCGCAGATGGCTTTGCAACGCGACCTGTTCGCGTTCAGTGGCATAACCATCCACTTGCGCCGACATCAATTTGGGAAATTCATTGCACGTCATAAAACTTCTCACGAACAAAACTAACGATCCTTCTTCTCACTCTGTCTTTAGCTTGCGCTGTTCGCCGCGTGATTGCGGACGCGTGTTGATTTGAACCAAAACGGGTGTTGCTGACCCATCGTTGGTTCGCGTTACTGACGTTCCACCGACCCATCGGCATTGAGCGTCGAAAAACGCCCGCAACCACGCGG
>JANNUY010001001.1:0-1638 GCA_031414155.1 Acidobacteriota bacterium | reverse complement strand
GTCGCCTGCACAGATTTGCCGTGGGTGCGAATGAATATGCCCGCCACCGCCGACCGGCGGAAATCAAAGTCGAAGTTCGACAACTGCCCGGCAAGTAAGGAATAGCTATGAATAAAAACAATTTACCCAAAACCGCCTATGGAATCACTGCTTTGTGGTTGTGCCTGTCAATCATCATATATGCACAGCAACCTGTGATTCCGTTGTATTCCGGCGTTGCGCCCGGTTCTGAAAACACGAAGCAAAAAGAAATCACCTTCGTGAATCCCGACCAGCAGCCACGCATTCGCAATGTCACGCAACCTACGCTGACCGCTTTTTTGCCTGACAAGGCCAAAGCCAACGGCACGGCCATCATCATTGCGCCCGGCGGCGGCTTCATGCATCTGGCGATGCAAAAAGAAGGCACTGATTTAGCTCAATGGTTGCAAGCACGCGGCGTTGCGGCCTTTGTTTTGAAATATCGCTTGATAGATTCCGGCACGGAAGATGAATACCGCGAACGCGCCGCCGCCATGAATCGCGCGACGGCGGCTTCATCAACCCCTGCGCCTGCGCCCGCCGCACCGCCTGCGCCCAATATTGCGCGCCAACAAGCGGTTGAATTTGCCATCGCTGACGGGCAGCAAGCCGTCAAACTCTTACGTCAACGCGCCGCCGAGTGGGGCGTCAATCCTGAACGTATCGGCCTGATGGGCTTTTCTGCCGGCGGCATGCTCACGATGGGCGTCGTGATGAAAAACGATGCGGCGAGCCGTCCAAACTTTGCTGCGCCGATTTATGGCGGCAATACAAATAACATTGCCGTAGCGAAAGATGCGCCGCCGCTTTTTATCGCTGTCGCCAGTGATGATCCGGTTGCATCGGTAAGCAGCGCGCAACTTTATCTCGCCTGGAAAGCCGCCGGACGCAACGCCGAATTGCATATCTATTCGCAAGGCGGGCACGGTTTCGGCATGACCAAACGCGGCTTGCCCGTTGATGGCTGGGTCGAACGGTTTGGCGAATGGCTAAACATACAAGGCTGGTTGAAACAGCGATAGCCATGAAACTCGCCACCCTAAAAGACAGAACACGCGATGGAACATTGATTGTCGTTGCCAGCGATTTGAGTCGCGCCATCAGCGCGCAATCCATTGCCCCAACGATGCAGGCGGCGTTAGATGATTGGGCGAATGTCGAACCGCAACTGCAATCGCTTGCTGCTGAACTCCACGCTGGCAAGGCGCGCGATGCTTTTGCTTTTGACGCCAAGTCTGTCGCCGCGCCGTTACCACGCGCTTATCAATGGTGCGACGGCTCGGCGTTTCTCAATCACGGTCGTTTGATGGAGCGAGCTTTCAATACGCCGCCGATGCCGGACTTTGAAACGATTCCGCTGATGTATCAGGGCGGCTCTGACGACTTCCTCGGCGCGTGCGACGACGTACCGTTTTTGAGCGAAGAACACGGCATTGATTTCGAGGGCGAATACGGCGTGATTGTGGATGACGTGCCGATGGGGTGTTCGCCGGAGTCAGCCGCAGCGCACATCAAACTCATCGTGCAAATCAACGATTGGAGCCTGCGCGGTTATGGCCCGCGCGAGATGAAAACGGGCTTTGGCTTCTTTCAGGCCAAGCCCTCGACCAGCTTTGC
>JANNUY010001000.1:0-2347 GCA_031414155.1 Acidobacteriota bacterium | reverse complement strand
CGCGAAGGATGCCGCTTCGTCGTCGCGGCCATGTCTTCAGCGCGGTCATAAATCAGCTTGACCGGCTTGCCCGCTTTCCACGCCAGCAAGGCCGCGTGCCCCGCAATGACCGAAGGATATTCTTCCTTACCGCCAAAGCCTCCGCCCGTCACGGTTTGAATCACGCGAATCTTTTCGGGCGGCAGATTGCTGAACAGTTTCACGAGCGACTTGTGAATGTAATAAGGGCATTGCATCGAACCCCAGACCGTCACGCCGTCTTGCGCATTGGCGACCGCAATCATCCCGTTGCTCTCAATATAAAGCTGCTCCTGCGCGCCCGTCTCGTAATCGCCCTCGACGATCAATTCAGCTTGTGACCAAACGTCGTTGACGTTGCCCTTTTCCATCAAAAAAGTTTTGAGCAGATTGTCTTTGCCCCAAATGATTTCGGTCTGATTGAGCGCATCGTCAATCGTGAATATGGTCGGCAATGGGTCGTATTCAATTTGCACCGCGCGCCGCGCCGCTTCGAGCAAATACTTATCAGGATGCGCGAGCAACAGAATCGGCTCTTCGGGATGATTGACTTGTTCGCTGGCGAGATAAGGTTGGTCTTCGAGAATGAGGGCTACGACGTTAGCACCTGGAATATCAGCGGCGGTGACGACGGTGAACTCATCCCACGGAATATCACCGCCAAACGTGATGCTGCGAATGCGTCCGCGCGCGATGCTTGACCGCACCGTCGCGCCATAAAGCATATCGGGCATCGTAAGGTCGTCAATGTATTGCGCGCGTCCGGTAACTTTGTCGCGGCCTTCTTTGCGTAACACAGGTTCGCCTACAAATACTCTTGCCATAAGAATAAAGAGTGCTCTAACGGAAAGAAAAAGGATTTTTTCGGTCAAACCCAGCCATATTCCAAATCACATCCAGCCAACGCTCAATTATCGGCTTCACGTCAGCGTCAGGGTTATCAAGTGTTTCGACACCAAAAAGATACTCGTTTTGCGTAAATGGCCGTAGCTTCGCAATTTGATGAAATTGATGAAACTCCATCAAGTTAGGAACAAAACCCATCATTTGAGTATCTCCACGTGAAACTATATAATCCTTGACATCCAACAAGGAAAAATAAATTTTTACAGCGGAAACAGAGCCTATACGCTTAAGCCATAGTAGGTAGGAAGTAATTGCGTTATTTAGGTAGCTTTCAAGCCAAGTTACGTTCAAACAAGGAATACCGTGATCCTTATCATTTAGCAACAAAGTATCTACAGCTTCTATTACACCATTGCGAAATAGTTGCACATACCCATCTTGAGGTTTGTTTTCCCTCTCAACGATCAGACCGTCGAAAGTTAAAATCCTGGACATCTCAAAAAGATATGAGACTGAAGGGTCATATTCACCTTGTCCAATCAGCTTCACGCCGTTCGACAAGCTCCGCGCTTGGCTAATGTCTACCTGCGTTTCAGGGTGAATAGAGTCAATTGGCTGAAGGTGTAAAATTATTTTTCCACTTCTCGATAATTTATCAACTGCTGCAATTTGAGGCAGCCTTTCCAATCGAAGTTCTTCAAGCCTTTGAGATAGATGATCGGAAAATAAAACCGCGTTACGAACCTCTGAAACATCCATCGGATGATTGCCAGATGAGTTTCGGTAATAAAACCGCCAATGCTTCGCGCGGTCAACAACGTGAGGCGAACTCCAGCTTCTGGGGACTCGAATAATAAAAACTGTATTTGAATTGGCTAAATGAACGGGTTTTATCCTGTAACCAACTAGGCGAGGTTTGATGCAATCTCGAATCAGGCTATCAAGTCTTTTGAGTTCTTCATCGGCATTAACACCGCTAACACCTTCAACTGCGGTTGCAACAGTATGACCATTTTCATTCTGGCCTTCGCGTACTCCGTAGTAAATATCACCTCCAACCGTATTGGCTAGCGCAGAGACGTCTTTCAAAAACTCTTTTATATCATCGTCCGTTTTACTGGGCAGAGTTCCCTTGAATTCAATCTGTCTTCCCTCTTCCACATTAATAAGGCTTTCAAAATCAGCAGCCTCAATAGCATCAAGCGATTTGTTTAGCAGCATTGCAGCCTCCTCTATTTCTTTAAACTTTCAGCATTGCTTTCCAGCAACACGCTACCCAAGAAGTACATGCAACTTCTCCAAGTGGCCTTCAAACAATTCTTTTCCACGCAGCCCTTCGCGCCAACGTGCGGGGATCGCGTTGATGCCGTCACGCAAGCCGACGATACCACCCGTCACACAGCCAGTCGTGTGAGTATCTTTTCCCAACGCAATCGCAGCGTTTAGCGCGTCATCAAAACCGCCTTGATGGCTAGCACACAAC
>JANNUY010000999.1:0-7700 GCA_031414155.1 Acidobacteriota bacterium | reverse complement strand
CGAAAGTGGAGGTCACGTTGCGCGCGCCCGACACCGACAAGCTAGCGGCGATGCGCGAAGCCATGAACGATCCGCTCTTTCTGACAGACTTGCGGGAAGTGGCAGAGGATTTCCGTTTTGTAGATGCTGAGGCAGAGGCGCGTGACGAAAGCCGAGCGAAGAATTTATGAAGATAGATAAGCTCAAAGAGAGATTGCGCAAAGACCGTCCCGTTACTGAGGTGACGATCAAGCTGCCGGAAGATGTGGTGAGTGACATGAAGCGCGTGGCCTTGCATCTTGGTTTCACTGACTTTCAAGCGCTGCTGCGCGCCTACGTGGGGCAAGGTTTAAGGGCTGATCTCGAACGGTTGGACGCCACACCTGAGGTCGTTAATTTAATCGCCAGCCTGCAACGGCAAGGCGTTGCGCAAGAGGTCATCGCCAACGCAGTGGCAGAGGCGAAAGGCCAAATGGAAGCGGCTTGAAGCTCAGGCAATTGATAACGTCTGCAAATGCGGTTACAAATGCGTCGCTTAACAATTGGCAAGTTGAAGGAGGTTTGATGATGGCGCAAACGGCTCGCCTGGAAAGGCAAATTCCCAAACAGACCGCGCAACGCATCAGCGCAAAAATTGAAGCGGCCATTCAGTCTTCCCGGAAACTGCTGGAATGGGCGGATGATTGGGATGAGGAAGGGAGCAAAAAGTTCGAGGCGGCGACCTGGAAGCGCGCGGTGCAGTGGTTGCGCGCGACTGCCCGGGCGTTTCACCGGTTGCAAGGAGTGTGGATCGAGCCGCCCCGAATGCTGCCGGGGCCGGAAGGCAGCATAGACATTCACTGGAAAACGCCGGGCGCGAGTTGCTGGTGAATTTCCCGGAAAATGCCACCGAGCCGGTTGAGTATTACGGCAGCGGCAGCGCGCAAGACGTGAGCAAAGGCAAGCTCAATGGCTCGCAAGCCAGCGCGTGGATTTTGGTGTGGTTGAAGAAATGAAGCTACCTTGGCAAAAAGAGCCGATCCCGGACGCGGCGAGCTATCAGCCCACGGAGAACCGCCAAATATCAATCGCGCACACCGATGTCTTTGGTGAAAAGAGAAACCCCGAAATCCGGCTGAAGTTTTTGCAGATTTAGCGAATGATCATCAGGCTTGAAGAACCCGCCTGGCAGGAGACATCAACAACACGGAGGTTGAACAATGAGCATTGTCATTGCAGATGAAATCATGCAGTCAACCCGGCTGACGGCAGCCGAATTGACCCAGGAACTGGCGCTGGCCTTGTTTCAGCGTGAAAAGCTCACGCTCGGACAAGCCAGCCGTTTGGCCGGTATGAGTCAGTGGCAATTCCAGCAACTGCTGGGCAGCCGCGACATTCCCATCCATTACGGCGTGGCCGATTTCGAGGCCGACTTGCGCACGCTGGAAGAATTGAGGCAGGTGTGATTTAGCCCGCGAATGCGGGCGGCAGCATAAAGCCCAGGGTGGAGCGCAGCTTCGTAGAAGCTGGGCGGAACCCTGGGAACATTGGCGAAATGCCGCCAAGCCCGCGAATGCGGGCGGCAGATTTTGGGCAACAAGCGAATGTCTGCCGCCCGCTTCGCGGGCTAAATGATCCAACCTGACGCTTTCCTGGGGTTCCGGCTACGCCTCCACCCCAGGCTTTATGCTGCCGCCCGCATTCGCGGGCTGATATTGAGCGACGAATGACGATAGGAAATACCAGAGTGAGCAATCATCCAACCATCAAAACCAAACTCGAACAACTGCTCGCCCAGCGCATCGTCATCATTGACGGTGCGATGGGCACGATGATCCAGCGCTACCAATTGGACGAAGCCGCCTATCGCGGCGAACGCTTCAAAGACTGGCCGAGCGATCTCAAAGGCAACAACGATCTGCTTTCGATCACGCAGCCGCATCTGATTGAGGCCATCCATCGCCAGTATCTGGAAGCGGGCGCGGAGATCATCGAGACCAACACCTTCAATTCGCAGAGCGTCACGCTGCACGATTATGGGATGGCGCATCTGGCGTATGAGATGAACGTCGCTTCGGCGCAGGTGGCGCGGCGGGCGGTGGACAGCTTTCTCAAAGAGCATCCAGACCGCGTGGCGTTTGTGGCGGGCGCGTTGGGACCGACGAATAAGACGACTTCGCTGTCGCCGGATGTGAATAACCCGGCCTATCGCGCGGTGACGTATGAGCAGGTCGCCGAGAGTTATTACGAAGCGGCCAAGGGCCAGTTGGAGGGCGGCGCGGACGTCTTGATCGTCGAGACGGTGTTCGATTCGCTGAATTCCAAGGCGGCGCTGTTTGCGATTCAAAAGCTCTACGCGGAATTGGGCAGACCGAAAGAGGAACTGCCGCCGCTGATGCTGTCGTTCACGATTACGGATTTGAGCGGGCGCACGCTGAGCGGGCAGACGGTCGAGGCGTACTTTCACGCGACGGCGCACGCGCCGCTGTTGAGCATCGGCATCAATTGCGCGCTGGGGCCGAAAGAGATGCGGCCTTACATCGAAGAGCTTTCGTCGCTCGCGCCGATTTACGTCAGCGCCTATCCGAACGCGGGCTTGCCCAATCCGCTGTTGCCGACGGGCTTCCCAGAAACGCCGGAGACGCTGGCGCCGCAATTGGCTGAGTGGGCGGAGAGTGGTTTTTTGAATCTGGTGGGCGGTTGTTGCGGCACGACACCGGATCACATCCGCGAGATTGCGCGGGCGGTGCGCGGGTTCAAGCCGCGCGTTCCTGCTGAGCGGCGCACGTTGCTGTCGTTGAGCGGGCTGGAGGCGTAGAACATCCGGCCCGAAACCAATTTCGTCAACATCGGTGAACGCACCAACGTGACGGGTTCGCCGCGTTTTTCGAAGCTGATTTTGGAAGGCGATTACGAAACGGCCCTCAGCGTCGCGCGCCAGCAAGTCGAAAACGGCGCGCAACTGATTGACGTGAACATGGACGAAGGCATGCTCGACAGCGAAGCCGCGATGGTGCGCTTTCTGAATCTCATCGCCAGCGAACCCGACATCTCGCGCGTGCCCGTCGTCATAGATTCATCGAAATGGTCGGTCATCGAAGCTGGTTTGCATTGCGTGCAAGGCAAGTCCGTCGTCAATTCGATTTCGCTCAAAGAGGGCGAAGCGAAATTCATCGAACAGGCGCGGCTCGTGCGGCGTTACGGCGCGGCGGTCATCGTGATGGCGTTTGATGAAAAAGGGCAAGCTGATAATTACGAACGCCGCTTGGAAATTTGTTCGCGCGCTTATCGCATCCTGACTGAGCAAGTCGGGTTCCCGCCGCAAGACATCATCTTCGACCCGAACATTTTGACCGTAGCCACCGGCATGGAAGAACACGCCAATTACGCGGTGGATTTCATCAAGGCTACAAGCTGGATCAAAGCGAACCTGCCCGGCGCAAAGGTTAGCGGCGGCGTCAGCAACATTTCGTTTTCGTTTCGCGGCAACAACATGGTGCGCGAAGCGATGCACTCGGCCTTTCTATATCACGCGATCAAAGCCGGACTCGATATGGGCATCGTCAACGCGGGGCAGTTGGCCGTATACGACGAAATCCCCAAAGACCTGCTGGCATTGGTCGAAGACGTTTTATTGAATCGCCGTGCAGACGCGACTGAACGGCTTGTTACATTCGCCGAAACGATCAAGCAGAAAGGCAAAACCGAAATCGTCGCCGACGAATGGCGCAGCGGTACGGTCGAAGAACGTCTCGCGCACGCGCTGGTCAAAGGCATCACAGACTTTGTCGAAGCCGACACCGAAGAAGCGCGGCAAAAACTCGGTCGCCCGATCAGCGTGATTGAAGGCCCGTTAATGGATGGCATGAACGTCGTTGGCGACCTGTTTGGCGCGGGCAAAATGTTCCTGCCGCAAGTCGTCAAATCAGCCCGCGTGATGAAAAAGGCCGTCGCTTATTTGCAGCCGTTTATGGAAGCCGAGAAAACCGCCGACACCAAACCGCAAGGCAAAATTTTGCTGGCGACGGTCAAAGGCGACGTACACGACATCGGCAAAAACATCGTCGGCGTCGTGCTGGCCTGCAACAATTACGAAGTGATTGATATGGGCGTGATGGTTTCAGCCGACAAGATTCTCGCCGAAGCCAAAGCCCGTAACGTAGACATCATCGGCCTCAGCGGCTTGATTACGCCGTCGCTCGAAGAAATGCAGCACGTCGCCAAAGAGATGCAACGACAAGGTTTCACCGTGCCGCTCTTGATCGGCGGCGCGACGACTTCGCGCGTACACACGGCGATCAAGATTGCGCACCATTACGAACCGCCCGTCGTACACGTACTCGACGCCTCGCGCGCCGTCCCCGTCGTAGGCCAACTCATCAGCGACGAACATCGCCCCAACTTTGCGATTCAAAATTCGCTGCAACAAACCAAAGACCGCGAGCATTACGAAGCGAACCGCGAACAGCGCAAGATGCTCACCATTGAGCAAGCGCGTGCGAATCGGACTCCGATTGATTGGGCGACAGCGGATTTGGCTGCGCCTGCTTTCACCGGCGTGCGCGTGTTGAATGATTTCCCGCTCGCCGAACTCGTACCCTTCATTGACTGGTCGCCGTTCTTCCATGCATGGGAACTCGCGGGCGTTTATCCGCGCATCCTCGACGACGCGACGGTGGGCGAACAGGCGCGCAAGCTCTTCGCCGACGCGCAAACGCTGCTCAACGAAATCGTCGAAAAGAAACTGCTCACCGCGCGCGGCGTATACGGTTTCTGGCCCGCCAATTCCGTCGGCGACGACATTGAGTTGTATAGCGACACGTCACGCACATCAGTCATCACGACCTTTCACACCTTGCGGCAACAGATCGAAAAGCGCGCCGGACAACACAATCAAGCCCTGTCAGATTTCATCGCGCCGCGTGAGACTAATCGTCTCGATTCGCTCGGAGCCTTCGCCGTCACCACCGGCATTGGGGTTGACGAACTTTGCGCCAAATACGAAGCCGCGCACGACGATTACAACTCGATCATGGTCAAGGCGCTCGCCGACCGTCTGGCCGAAGCCTTCGCCGAATGCCTGCACCAAAAAGCCCGCGCCGATTGGGGCTACGGTGCTAACGAAAAGCTCACGATGGAACAACTCGTCAAGGAACAATATCGCGGCATCCGCCCCGCGCCCGGCTACCCCGCGCAACCCGATCACACCGAAAAACGCTCTCTCTTTGATTTGCTCGAAGCCCAAAAACACACAGGCATCGCGTTGACTGAGAGCTTCGCCATGATGCCCGCAAGCTCGGTCAGCGGGTTGTATTTCGGCAATGCCGAAGCGCAATACTTTGCCTTAGGTAAAATCGAGCGCGATCAAGTGGAAAATTACGCGCGACGCAAGGAAATGGAGTTGAGTGTGATGGAGCGATGGCTTGCGCCTAATTTGAATTACGAGCCGTAACGCTCGCCGTTTAAAATGGCGGCGAAAGGAGTCTTTATGTCAACAATGGTTTTGGAAGGTACGTGGGAAGAAATCATCACGCACGCAACTGAGTTCGCCGGAAAGCAAGTTCGTTTAACGGTACTTGATGAAGCGACATTGGCAGAGGAAGCGGCAGAGTATGCTGCATCAGTCGCAGCATTGCGTGAAGGCATCGAGAGCTTTCAACGTGGCGAAGGCCGTCCGGCACGCGAAGCCTTACCGGAAACAGTATGACGACTTTTCTCTTTTGGAATATTGCACGAAAGCCTCTGCAAGAGCGTGTGGCGCGGCTAGTTCATCATTATGACGTAGACATCCTGATACTGGCGGAAAGTAAAATTGCTTCAACCAGGATGTTGAAAAGTCTCAATGGGGAAACGTCCAGTGCTTTTCAAGCGAGCAATGAGCTATGTAAAAAGATTTCGATATACACTCGTTTTGACCCGGCATGCTCGTTGCCATATTTCGAGTCCGAGCAATTAACCATACGCCGATTAACACTGCCTGGCTGTGACGAAATCTTGCTCGCCGCTACTCATTTTCCAGAGAAAGGTAACTGGCGCGATGATAGCCAGGGCTTTGCGACACTTGAACTTGCAAGTCACATCCGTCGTGTGGAAACAGAATTAGGACACACGAGAACACTCTTAGTGGGCGACCTGAATATGAATCCTTTTGAATCCGGCGTGGTTGCCGCAGCGGGTTACATGGAGTAATGACGCGCAATATTGCGTTGAAAACGACTCGAAAAGTTCAAAGGGAGAAATATCCATTCTTTTATAATCCGATGTGGAGTTTGCTAGGTGACGGGACAGGAAAACCGGCAGGAACATATTATTACCGTCGTGGAGAGCAAGTTCTCTACTTCTGGAATATGTTCGATCAAGTATTGTTACGCCCTTCATTGTTGGGCGCGTTTCGGAATGACGAGTTGCGGATTCTGACAGACGATGGAAGCCGGTCGTTGCTCTCACAAGGCGGCTTGCCAGACAGGGCAAACGCATCGGATCATTTACCCATTCTTTTCACACTACATTTGGAAAAGGAGTAAAGCAGATGGCGAAACAGGAACTCGACTTATGGCCTAATGATCTAGCGGTGCAAACGGAAGAGCCCGTCGCACTGAAACTTTTGCAAGAGCAAGCTGCCTTGCTTAAGCAGAAAACGGAAAATCTGGTAGAAGCGAAAGTCCGTGTGAATGTGCTTGGGACACAGGCCGACGAAATATATAGAGCCAAAACCGCACGGGGAAAGCAGGAATCGTTTTTCGACTATAGCTTCAATTTAGAAGCACCCTCGCTGAAAAATTACACTTACCAGCTTTTTAACGTGATTTGTCCAGCATCTGGGTATCCGCTTCGCATTGATTTCCACGACGACGTTTATGAAATTCAATCGGAAGAAGAATTCACCGCTACTCTGAGAAAAATCTTCAGCCATCAAGAGACGAAACGTGTGATTCAATCGTTGATAAGCCACACAAAATCCGAGCCAAAGGTGGGGACGTTCAAGCGGGTAAAGTTCAGGGTAGGATGATATGATGGCGGTTGATAAGCTACACAAAATCCAAGCCAACAGTGAGGTGGGCCTCAACCGAATCGCTGATTTCCACTATCACCGCTGCCTCCTGCTTGTTTTGTGGCACATCCGTAACAAGAGAAACAGGCGGACTCGGATACAGGATACATTATGATGCTGCAACAAAATTCGTTGCGATTAACAATGGCAGTCTTGCTGGCAAGCTGCCATTGTCTTGTTGTTCAAGCGCAGCAATCATTCCGAAAATACACCACCGTCGAACGCCTCAAACCCGCTCACCTGCAAGCCGTCAAAGCCGACCGCGAGCGTTATCAGCGCGAACGCAAATCCATCAACGTCATCAAACAATTCAAAGACCTGCGCGCGATCATGCACGTACACGCTGAAGACTCGGCACATACGGGCGGGACGCGGCCTGAGTTGTTGGCGGCGTGTAAGCGTACGGGCGTGCAGGTCGTGATGCTGACCAATCACGTCCGTCCGCCCGTAGATTTCATCAACGACAGTTGGCGCGGCATGCGCGAAGGCGTGCTGTTCATTCCCGGCGCGGAACACGAAGGCTTTCTGGCCTATCCGCAAAAATCCATATTGCAGCAAATGCCGAAAGAGCGGGAAGCGTTGATTCGCGCAGTCACGGCGGATGGCGGCGACATCTTTCTTTCGCATATCGAAGAGCGCAAGGACTGGCCGACCGATCAATTGACGGGGATGGAAATCTATAACCATCACG
>JANNUY010000998.1:0-1040 GCA_031414155.1 Acidobacteriota bacterium | reverse complement strand
GCCGCAATCGCCGTCATAAAGCAATCGGTGTTGCCCAGTCATGTCATTGGTCATTTCAATTTATCCTCACGCCCCGTCTGACTTTGATGGCAGAACCCTCTGCCACGAAAGCCGAAACGGGTTGAGATGCCAATACGTCAGCAAACTGCGCGCCATACAAAGCCGCCGCGTCGCCGTCGAATTCAACCCCCCTGGCGTGGATGGGGGCTGCTTGCCAGACGCGCCACGATGGATGTTCGACCTGATATTCGACGCATCCGCCATCGCGTTGCGCCGCGTAGCCCCAATAATGTTCGGTGATGAATTCTGCTTCTGAACCCGTCACGAGCGGTTGCGCCGTGCCTGTGGTTTGAATTGCCAGCCGCTGCCAACGCTTTTGCGCGTACCACTCATAACGCACGAGCGGCGTTGGCGCGTCGCGTTCGACCGTGTGTCGCATCGGACGCGATTCGTAGTTTTCGCCGTAAACCACGCGCGCCACCGTCGCAATCGCCCACCGTGGTACGAGTTCCTTGATAAAGACCGCGCCGCGCCGCCAGCCGTCTGGGCCTTTGCGCCTGACGTAAAAGCGCAGATTCAATTCTTCAAAGTTGCGATGAAAGGGAATCGGCACGCCCAGCACGCGCGTGTCGAGAAAGAGAAAGCCGACCAGGCTGACATAATGGCGTCCTTCCCAAGTGTCGAGTTCCGTCCCGCGCGGCACATACGGCGCAAGCACCGCCGGATCAATCGCGTAATTCGCCATGGCCAGCCAGCGCCATTGGGCGGTCAGAAAGGTCAAGGCTTTTTTCATGACGGTTTAGGCTTCTGCCTCGGTGACGGGAGCAGTTTCGTCAGTGGGAGAAGGAAAGACGAGTTGGTAATAAACATCCGCCATCGCCAGCCGACATTCGACAGAAGCCAACGTAATCGTTGCACCAAGTTCGTTGTATTCAGTCATCAGCCATTGCTGCGCGCCGTGCCTTACGAAATGTTCGATGTGATAGCGGTCTTGCGCGACGAACAGGTATTCCTGCAATGAAGGCAGGCTGCGATATTCT
>JANNUY010000997.1:0-5209 GCA_031414155.1 Acidobacteriota bacterium | reverse complement strand
GGGTCGTCAATCAAGACAACGACACTGTGAGCGTCTTTGACGCTGTTACCAACGCAAAACTCGCTGAAGTCGCCGTAGGTAACAAACCGCGCGCTGTCGCCGTCGCTCCGAACGGACGCATCTGGGTGGCGAACAAAGGCGCTGCGACACTGAGTTTGATTGATCCGGCTTCGCTCACTGTCGCGCAAACGATCCCTTTGCCTTACGGCGCGCAACCTTTCGGCCTTGTGTTTTCGCCGACGGGCAACGCGGCTTACGTCGCGCTCGAAGCCGCCGGTAAAATCTGCAAACTCGATGTCACAACGGGCGCACTCACCGGCACAGCAAATGTCGGCTTGAACGTTCGCCACCTTTCAGTCAGCGGCGATGGCAGCAAAGTGTTTGCCACGCGGTTCATTACGGCGTTCGTAGCTGGTGAGGCAACGGCTACGGTCAATGTTGCAACTGGCGGCGGTGAAGTGCTTTGCCTGAACAGTTCAACGATGGCGCTAACCACGACGATTCGCTTGCAACACAGCAACGAACCCGACACCGAAAGCAGCGGACGCGGCATTCCGAATTATCTAGGCCCCGCCGTGTTGTCGCCCGACGGCGTCAATGCATGGACGCCTTCAAAACAAGACAACATCGCGCGCGGCACGTTGCGCGACGGCAATCAACTGACGTTTGACAGCGCCGTCCGCAGCATCGCTTCGCACGTCAACCTGACGAACAACACAGAGGACTATGCCGGGCGCATTGATTTCAACAACGGTGGCATCGCCAGCACCGGCACGTTTGACCGTTTCGGCACGACGCTTTTCGTCGCGCTCGAAGGCAGCCGCGAAATCGTCGTCGTTGACGCGCACGGCAAACGCGAACGCTTCCGTTTGGACGCAGGCTTTGCTCCGCAAGGCTTGACGCTCTCGCCTGACAACACGCGGCTTTACGTCAACAACTTTATGTCGCGCACGGTTTCAGTTTTCGACGTGAGCCAAGTCGTCAACGCAGGCGCGGTCGCTGCGCCGTTGCTCACGACGTGGAATGCCGTGGCGACTGAAAAACTTTCGGCGCAAGCCTTGTCAGGCAAGCGATTATTTTATGATTCGGCTGATCCGCGTTTGGCGCGCGACGCTTATATCAGTTGCGCCGCTTGCCACAACGACGGCGGACACGACGGGCGCGTGTGGGATTTCACCGGCTTCGGCGAAGGCTTGCGCAACACGACTGCCTTGAGCGGACGCGCCGCCGCGCACGGTTTCTCGCACTGGTCGGCGAACTTCGATGAGATTCAGGATTTCGAGGGACAGATTCGCAACTTCGCCGGTGGCACGGGACTGATGACCGATGCGCAATTCAACACGGGTACGCGCTCGCAACCGTTGGGGGATCGCAAATCTGGCTTGAGTGTTGATCTCGACGCACTCGCGGCTTATGTCATTTCGTTGAATACCTTTGCCCAATCGCCTTATCGCACGAATGGCGCATTGACTGCGGACGCCGTCGCAGGCCGCGACATCTTCCGCACGGCGAATTGCGCGCAATGCCACAGCGGTACGGCGTTTACCGACAGTGCCGCAGCGAACTTGCGCGACATCGGTACGATCAAACCGTCAAGCGGTTCACGGTTAGGCACAGCGTTGACGGGCATTGATACGCAAACGTTGCGCGACGTGTGGGCGACTGCGCCTTATTTGCACGACGGTTCAGCGGCCACGTTGGCTGATGCCGTCACGGCACATCGCGGCGTAAGCCTGACCGCCGCCAACCTCAATCAACTGGTCGCGTATTTACAGCAAATCGGCAGCGAAGAAACGACGGCTCCGGCCAACAACCAATCGCCGACGGTCAGCTTGACGGCTCCGGCCAACAACGCCACGTTCACGGCTCCGGCTTCGATCACACTGACGGCGAATGCGGCTGATGCTGACGGCACAGTTGCGCGCGTGGAGTTTTATAACGGCGCAACCAAACTCGGCGAAGACATTACGTCGCCTTACAGTTTCGCGTGGACCAGCGTCGCGGCTGGCACTTACAGCCTGACGGCGCGCGCCATAGACAATGCAGGCGCGGCGACTTATTCAACGGCTGTGAATATTACGGTGAGTGCGCCGACCGTCGTTTATGTCAGTGACCTCACGCCGACCTCGCAAACCAACGGCTGGGGGCTTTATGAACGCGACCGCAGCAACGGCGAACAAGGCGCAGCCGACGGACGCATCATCACACTTAATGGTGTGACTTACGCCAAAGGCTTGGGCTGCCACGCGGCGTCAGATTTGCGGTTCAATCTGGATGCGCAATACAAAACCTTCCTGACCGACATTGGTCTTGATGACGAAGTCGGCAACAGCGGCTCGGTAATCTTTCAGATATGGATTGACGGCGTGAAAGTTTATGACAGCGGCACGATGAAAGGACCGACTGCGACGAAACAAATCACACTGGATGTGACCGGCAAGCGTGAGTTGCGATTAGTTGTTACAAGCGGCGGCGATAATCTGAATTATGACCACGCCGATTGGGCGAATGCGCGGCTTGTTCGTTAGTGGCTTGTTCGTTAGTGGCTAGTAGTTGGTGGCTAGTAGTTGGTGGCTAGTGGTTTCAATCACTAGCCACCAACCGTCAGCCGCTAGAGACACTAGCCACTAGCCACTTCCCTGCGTATACTGCGGCTTACTCAAAACCACACAGCAACAAATCATTAGTAAGCAACAGCAACCAATGTTCGATAAGTTACGTGAAGAGTGCGGCGTGTTCGGTATCTTTCAGCCAATTGGGCAACCGAATCCTGCCGAAATTCAAGCCGCTGAGACGGCCTATCTGGGCTTGTATGCCTTGCAGCATCGCGGGCAGGAATCTGCCGGCATCGTTAGCGGCGACGGCATGCAAATGTATTCCGAACGCGGCATGGGACACGTCAACGACCTTTTCACGCCTGCCAAAATCGCGCGCCTCAAAGGCCACGTCGCCATCGGTCACGTACGCTATTCGACCGCTGGTAAGGTCAGCATCAACGAAGCCCAGCCGTTCGCCATTAAGTGCAGCTTCGGACAAATTGCGCTCTGCCACAACGGCAATCTGCCTGATGCCAGCGAAGCGCGTCGGCAACTCGAATATGACGGTGCAATTTTTCAATCCACCTCTGACACCGAAGTCGTGTTGCATCGCGTCGCGCGCTCGCGCCGCCGCGATTTGATCGAAGCCATTGTCGAAGCCTTGATGTTCGATGACGGAGCTTTCTCGATGCTGTTTGCTACGCCGGATCGTTTGATTGCGGTGCGCGACCCGCGCGGCTTTCGTCCGTTGTGCATGGGCGAACTCGAAGGCGCAACCGTGTTCGCCTCAGAAACTTGCGCGTTCGATTTAATCGGCGCGACTTATTTGCGCGACGTAGCGCCCGGCGAAGTCGTCGTGGTTGATGCCAACGGCATCACGTCGAACTTCCCTTTCCCGCCCAAGCCGCATACGCATTGCATTTTTGAACACGTCTATTTTTCGCGGCCCGATTCGATTGTGTTCGGACGCAGCGTGAACAAGAGCCGTCACCTGATGGGCAAAGCCCTCGCGCGCGAATCGCCCATCACTAAAACCGATGACGCCATCGTCGTGCCCGTACCCGATTCGGGCGTCGCCGCCGCGATTGGCTTTGCTTCCGAGTCCGGTTTGAAGTTTCGCTTTGGCATGATGCGCAACCATTACATCGGGCGCACATTTATCGAACCGCAATCCAACACGCGCCACCTTGGCGTGCGCATCAAGCTCAATCCCGTGCGTGACCTGATCGAAGGCAAGCGCGTCGTGTTGATTGACGATTCGATTGTGCGCGGCACTACGTCAAAAAAGATCGTCAAGATGGTGCGCGAAGCGGGCGCGAAAGAGGTTCACATGCGCATCAGTTGCCCGCCCACGAGCTGGCCGTGCTATTACGGCGTAGACACGCCGACGCGCGGCGAACTCATCGCTTCGCACAATTCCGTTGAACAGATACGCGAGTTTCTCGAAGCCGATTCCCTCGGCTATCTGAGCCTGCAGGGACTTTACGACGCCGTGGGCGACAGCGAACAAAAACGCTTTTGCTCGGCTTGTTATACGGGCAACTATCCGACGCAGCTTGGCAATTTCGGCGAGACTTCGCATGAACGCGAAGAACTCACCGCCGTGCCTTTGGCAACTGACTGAGTGCGGAATGCGGAGTGCGGAATGCGGAATGCGGAGTTGAGCGGCCAAGAGGTAAACATAGCTCACGAGAATTTGAAACAAAGAACCAAGCTCTTTGCGTTGCGCATCATTAAAGTTGTCGAGAGCTTGCCCTCTGGTATGGTGCGCGATGTCATGGGAAAGCAACTCATGCGTTGCGGCACCTCGGCGGCAGCGAATTACCGCGCATCTTGCCGCGCCAAGTCGAATGCTGACTTCATTGCAAAGATGGGAATCGTCGAAGAAGAAGCTGACGAAAGCATTTTTTAGATGGAGATGCTGGTTGAGGCAAATGCGATCAAGCAAGAACTTCTGGCAGATTTGATAGATGAAGCCAATCAATTGGTAGCAATTACCGTGGCTTCGATAAATACCGCGCGAGGCGGCAAGCGTTAGTCAAAAGACTCCGCACTCCGCACTCCGCACTCCGCACTCTATGACTACTTATAAAGACGCTGGCGTTGATATTGACGCGGCAAATCATGCAACTGAGCGCATCAAGAAGCTGGCGCGTTCGACCTACAACATCAACGTGCTTTCCGACATAGGCAGTTTCGGCGGAATGTTCAATGGAACTTTCGACGACACGCGCAGCCCCGTGCTGGTCGCCAGTTGCGACGGCGTAGGCACGAAACTCAAGATCGCGTTCGAGATGGGCATTCACAATACGGTGGGCTATGACTTGGTGTCCGCCTGCATCGGCGACATTCTCGTGCAAGGCGCGCGTCCGCTGTTTTTTTTGGATTACATCGCGTGCGGCAAGCTCGATCCGAATACGATCACGCAAATCGTCGAAGGCATTGCCAGCGGTTGCCGCGATTCTGATTGCGCGCTGTTGGGCGGCGAGACGGCTGAGATGCCGGGCTTTTATCAGGACGGCGAATACGATCTGGCGGGGTTCATCGTCGGCGTGGTGGACAAGAAAAAAGTCATCAACGGTTCGCGCATCACCGACGGCGATGTCGTCCTCGGCATTCCATCAGCGGGCTTGCACACCAATGGATACAGCCTCGCGCGCAAGGTGCTGTTC
>JANNUY010000996.1:0-4491 GCA_031414155.1 Acidobacteriota bacterium | reverse complement strand
GTTAAATTCGACTTCGCGCCACTTCGGATATTTGCGCGTCATCACGCCTTCCATCCAAATCGGCATCGAAGCCATGCCCATCTGAATGAAATAGCCTGCATGGTCTATTGATTCGGTTAAAGGCGCGGTGAGTACAATCGGATAGCCGCCGGGTTTGCTTGTGTTAGGGTTGTGGTTTTGATGAGAAAGGTCGTGACCGTTTGAGACCGCTTGGGGCGTAGACATGGGGATGCTCCGATAATAGCGAAGCGCAAACTGTCTCGTCTGTGCTTCGGAATGTGGTGTTTTAGATGTGGTGCTTTCTGACGTTAGTTGTAACGTTCGACAGCTAGCGGACGTTCGAGTTTTAGACGAATGAGCGCGTTTTGATCGAGGCGAACTTCTTTGCCTTTGGTCAGCAGGATGCTGGCGATGACGGCTGCGCCCAGCACGGCTCCGCCCGCGATGAGCGCGCCGGAACCAAGCCCTGACCCAGTGCCGTTGATGGCGTTGTTAATCGCGCCGCGCGCTCCGGCATAAATGATGATGCCCGTGGCCGCGCCTGCCAGACCGGCTGCGGTGCCAGCGTTTGACAACACTTTGCCGCCGTCCTTGCCGCCCTTTAGCGTACCTTCACCATCGCCTTTCACCTTTTCATCGCGTTCAAAATCTGAAGCCGATTTGATAATTGCCGTGAGCTTGCGTTCGCCATCGGGCAGGCGAATGCGTTCGAACGAAAGATGCAAATTGCCGCCTTTCAGCATGCGCCCCGCAGGTTTTGCCAGCGTAACGCGACCGATGACTTCAGTGCCTTTGGCGAGCAGCGTACGGCCTTCGACCACCACGTCGCGGCGCACAGTGGCATAAACTTCGTCACCGACTTCGCTCAATTTGGAACTGACGGTTTCGCTCAACGAAAGCTGAATCTCGGTGCCTTCAGGAATAATGATGTCGTCTTCGTTGCGCTGCCGCAGCGGCACGGCAGGCGCGGCTTTTTCAGTGACGCTGCGGTCTTTGGCTGGGTCTTGCGGCGCTTTCTCCTGCGCATAAAGCGGCAAAGCCGTCAGCAACAGAGCCAATGTGCATAGGTGAGCGTTGAATCGTTTGAGCATAATGCCTCCTCAAAGCATGGGCGCTAAGCGCGTAAATCCGAATAAGCTGCCGAATAAGCTGCCAAATAAGCTGAATGAATATTTTGCGATGTGTGTGCAACCGACGCGGCATGTTATGCGCGGCCTGAGCCGGAGCGCAAACCAGCGCACGAACGCAAACTGAACGTTCTGCAAAAAACCTGCTTGCAAGTAACTTCACGCATTGCCATCCACAGACCTCTTTGCTTTAATCGCAGTGTTCTTAAACTTCACCGAAAAGACTGCATCCTCTTATGAAAACTTTCTCCCTCGAAGAAGCCAACGCCCTCGTACCGATGATGGCTCGCCTCTTTGGGCAAATAGACCGCGAGCGCGCCGTAATGCGTCGCCACACACCCGCTGTGAAACGCGCCGCTGAACGCGCCGACCTCAACGGTGGCATTCCGCAAGGCAGCGGATACGCCGACTCGCTGATGCAATTTCTCGCCGCCGTCGAAACCATTCACGGCGTAGGCGTTGAGATCAAAGATTTTGAGACGGGCTTGTGCGACTTCCCGCACTGGCGTGACGGGCGCGTTGTTTATCTATGTTGGAAGCGTGGCGAAGACAGCATCGAATACTGGCACGACATTGACGCAGGCTTTGGCGGACGGCAGCCCATCTAAATTCAAGCTGCCTTCGGATGCGGCTAACGAAGAACACGAACTACAACGTAGAACAAGATATAACTCTGCTCCACCACCTTTTTCAGCCCTCGCCTCTAATCGCTTTCTCAAAAAAATCATTTTATTAGTTACGAAAAGCCCAAGCTCACTTTTTTGAAGCGGCAGCGATCAAGGTTGTGCCGCGACAAACCAATTCGCCAGTCGAACGCGCGAAAGTGCTAACCGAATTGTTTGTCCAATTCGTGCCAGCCGTTCCCGCGCGCACCTCCATTCTTCAGCTAACCCCGTTTGCTCACAACACATACGTTTTTTCATCACGTCACGGCACGCCAATTGAGAAGCCAGCAGCGCGTGTGATTACCAAATCTATTAACCCCGATTTATTGAGGACGTGAATATGACAAAAATTTTAACCCCAATCTTAGCCGCTTCATCCCTAATGGTATTAGTGGCGCTGGCATTTTTTGCCGCTGCTGAATGGCGGCAACCCGCCGCTGCCACTCAATCCGACAACATCACAATTAACGGCAAGGTCTATCAAGGCGAAGCCGGAGACCGCACCAAACCGCTAGCCGGACATCCCGTCACGCTGTCGGCAGACGACAAGCAAGTCGCCACGCAAACCGCAGACGACGGTTCGTTTTCTTTCGTCGAAGTGAGTTTGCCGACGGGCTATCCGATCAAGTTGTCGGTCGAGACTTGCGAAGGCTGTCAGGCCGCCGTGCCACAAGCCCTGGGCGGTACGATCAAACCGATGTCGGAGCGCGAAGCCGAACTGACATTTCAGAACTGCGGCGCGAACGAAGAGTGCTTTTATCCCGTCGTCGAATTTTTCATCTCGCTGCCCGAAGACAAAGCCACTATCGCTTTAACGCGCGAACTGACTGTCGCTGAAGAAAAGAGCGACATTACCGAAAAGCAAAGCGCCATCATTGACCGCCTTCCTCCGATTGGCCCGATTGGGCCAGTCATCGAAGTCGCGCAAGCGCCGCCCGCTTCGGTCGTTGACGTAACCGCCGAAACCGGCCAGTTCATGACCGGCGCATTAACCAGTTGGCAAACGCCCGACGGCCCTTACAACGTAGAGCATCTGGCCGGACGTAACACCGCTGGCGATTTGATTACGTTGTATTGGTCGCCGCGCAATGGCCGCTGGCTCGCGGTGAATGTCACGCAAGCTACGGGTTACAAAATCACGGGCGCGGTGACGAGTTGGCAAACCCGCGACGGCAGCTATCTCGTAGAGCATCTCGCCGGACGCGCCTTGAATGGCGACTTGATTGTTTTCTATTGGTCGCCCGCTTTAGGCGGCTGGCGTGCAGTCAACGTTACGCAAAAGACTGGACAGAAAATCGCCAACACCGTAACGAGTTGGCAAACGCCGAACGGTTCGCTCAACGTCGAGCATTTGGCGGGCGTCAACGCTTTCGGCCAATTGATCGCCTTCTGGTGGTCGCCCGCGCACGACTGGCAAGCCGTCAACATCTCGGCCAAGACTGGCGTGCTGGTGAATTCGCAAGCCGCCGATTGGCAAGTCCGCAGCAGCAACGGCGTGCTGACCGAATACCTCGCCGCGACGAATGCGAGCAATCAGCTTTTCGTCTTTTCGTGGTCGCCCGCGCACGATTGGCAAGCCGTCAACGTCACGTCGCAAACTGGTCACAGCATCGTGGGCAACGTCAGCAGTTGGATGACCGGCACGGTGCAACATCTGGCCGGACAAAACTCCAGCGGCAATCTGCTCACGTTCTGGCGTTCGACTTCGACGAACTGGAACGTTGTGAACATCACGCAAATCAATGGCGAAAACGTGACGGGCGAACCCTGCGTTTATCAAATGGCTGACGCTGCCGAGAACGTAGAAATTCTTGGTTCCAAAAATGCGCAAGGCCAGTTGATCGTGTCGTGGTGGAAGCCTTCGCGCGATTGGCAGGCGATGAACCTGACGGAAATCACCGGGCAAAACATCGCGTCAGTTCTGACGGGTTGGGTCACGCCCAATCTGGTCGAACACATGGCCGCGACGACCAGCGCATCACGGTTGTTGGTGTTTTACGGCTTCACCAAACCGCGCCAATTGACTGATGCAGTGTCGCGCCAGCTTTACGATATGAAGCGCATGCGCAACGTCCGCCGCAACGTGCTGACGATCTTGTGGGATCCGCAGCGCGCCGGACACGTCGCGCCCAGTCGTGACGAAATGGTCGCGCGCATACACGGCGCGACTGACAGCATTCGCGGTTACTTTTTAGAAAACAGCAACGGCAATTTCACGATTCAAAACGCAGGCGTGTTGGGTTGGTACGCTTCTGACAAACCGGGCGATCACTATTGGGACAACGCCGATCACAACGGCACTTATCACGATGGCTGGAACAGCGGGCACAGCGAGAAATGGGCTGAAGCGATTCGCAAGGCGGCGAACGATTTCAACTTCGCGGCTTATGACACCAATCACGACGGCACGGTTACGCCCGATGAACTGGCGATCTTGATTGCGATTCCGCAAGCCAATCCCTTTGGCACAAATCGCGGCGTCGTAGGCATTCAGGTTCCTTCTGCACAGCCGCTGATCGTAGACGGCGTGAAGATTCCGATCATGGCCGAATGGTACACGGGTACGCCCGTGAACTTCCCCGTCGCTGCGCACGAACTTTCGCACCTGTTGCTGGGACAAGGCGATTTGTATTTCACGATCTTCAATCCCTTCAAGGCGGGCGAATACTCGTTGATGGATCAAAGCTATCAACGCAGCC
>JANNUY010000995.1:0-10216 GCA_031414155.1 Acidobacteriota bacterium | reverse complement strand
CGCATCGAAGCCATGTTGCCACTGAAAAACAGATTGCGCCCCGGTTCGTGATTGGGGATGAAGGTATAAACCGACTTAATCACGCAGATGTCATCAATTTGTGCGGCAAGGTTCGGCAGCAGTTCGCTGACATCAATGCCGTTCCTGCCGTACTTTTTGAACTTGAACGGCGAAGGCATCAGGCCGCCGGTCTTGCGTTCAGTGCGCAGGTCTACGGCTGCGGGGCGCTGTCCGGCGTATTTTTCAAGCGCGGGTTTCGGGTCAAACGTATCCATTTGCGAGGGGCCGCCGGTCATAAACAACAAGATCACGCGCTTCGCTTTGGGCGCGAAATGCGGGCCGGTGCGATGCGGCGTGTCGGCGTTGGCGATCAAGTCAGTCAGCGCGATAGAGCCGAGTCCGCCACCGAGAGTTGAAAGAAAATTGCGTCGGGAAAAATTGTCGAATTTCATAGCGAATCAGCGGTCAAAGTTTGTTTACGGCCAGAATACTTCTTCATTCGTCGCCAGCAAGACTTGCGCGAATTGTTCAATCGTTGCCGCGCTGAGATAAGTCAGCGCGGCTTTGCTTTCTTCGGCGTTGGGATTGCGCGCCAATACTTTGCGATAGAGTTGCGTGATGCGCGCGTGGTTGTCGGATTCCGTTTCGACAGCTTTCGTGAGCGCCGCGCTGAGTTGTTTGATGAACGGACTGTTCAAGACAAAGAGTTCTTGCAACGGCGTAATTGTCAGGTTGCGCGCGGGACTGGTTTGAAAAGGATTTGGGAAATCATAGAGCCGCAAGATGTCGCTCGTACGCCCGCGATTGACGCGGCCATAGACAGTGCGGCGCTCATTGTCTAACGCATCGAGATCAAGCGATGGCCCATACATCTCGAGCTTGAGCAACCCGGCGGCTTGCAACAGCGAGTCGCGCAAGGCTTCGGCGTCGAGGCGGCGCGGATTCATGCGCCAGAGCCATTTGTTCTCTTCGTCCAACGCCGCGAAAGCATCGCGCGGCTGGCTGGATTGGCGATAGGTTGCCGACAGCATCAATTCACGATGCAGCCATTTCAGCGACCAGCCGTTCGCCACGAATCGCGCCGTTAGATCGTCGAGCAATTCGGGATGCGAAGGCCGTTCGCCGCGGTCGCCGAAATCGCTGGGCGTCGTGACGAGATGCTTGCCGAAATGCCAACCCCATACGCGATTGACGATTACGCGCGCCGACAACGGAGCCGCATCGGTCAAAATGCTTTCAGCCAATTCCAAACGGCCTGAACCTTTGGTGAAAACCGCTTCAGGATTTTTTGCCAGCACTGTCAGAAAGCGACGCGGGACGATTTCGCCGGGCGCAGCCGAATTGCCGCGCCCGTAAACCGGAAGGTCGCGCGGCGAGCCGGGTTTGATGACGAGCGGGGTGTAATCGGCATACGAACCGTCTGAATCCATCGCGGCATCGTGGACTGCATTGATGAAAGGAGCCTTCGCTTCTTCTTCAGCGCGCTTGGCAGCGGCGGCGGCAACGGCTTTCGGGTCGGGTTTGGTTTTAGCGGCTTTCGCTTCGGCTTTGGCAGCGCCGATTCTGATGACGGATTCAGCGAGTTCAGGATATTGCGCTTGCAACGCCTTCATCTCTTCTTTCAGCTTGGCGATTTCGGCGTTGCACTCGGCGGCCTTGGGCTTGGCGATGGATTGGTCGAGCGTTTTTTCTTCGGTCAGAAAACCCAACAACCCATTGAGTTCGGTGACGCGATGGCGCGCCGATAAGTATTTTGTTTCAATTGCCGCATCCACCGCGCGCAACGGACGCACCGCTGGCGACGTAGAGGCAAACACGCCGGCCAGCGCGTAATAATCTTTTTGCGAAATCGGATCGAACTTGTGATCGTGACAACGCGCGCAGGCTACGCTGAGGCCGAGCAATCCGCGCCCCACGGCGTCTACGCGCTCGTCCCATTCTTCCAATAGCAGGTTGTCAATCAACTCTTTCGACAGCTTCTTTTCCTTCCACTCAGAAGGAGCCATGCCCAGATAGCCCAACGCGCGCAGATCATTGCGCGTCGTGCCCGCCATCAAATCAGCCGCGAGTTGCTGCTTGATGAATCGGTCATAAGGCACATCGTTGTTGAGCGATTCGATCACCCAATCGCGATAGCGCCACGCGTAAGGATAAGCCTGCCGATTGCCGCCCGTGTCGCCGTTCTCGCCGTAACGGGCTACGTCAAGCCAGTAACGCCCCCAGCGTTCGCCATAACGCGGCGAAGCCAATAAACGCTCAATCAGCTTTTCGTATTTCTGCGGGTCTTTGTCATTGGCAAAGGTTTCGACTTCTTCATAGCTCGGCTTCAAACCAGTCAGGTCAAGATAAGCGCGCCGAATCAACGTGCGTGCATCCGCCGGAGAAGACGGCTTTAATTTGTGTTCTTCGAGCTTCGCCAAAATGAAGCGGTCGGTTTTGGTTTGCGGCCAAGCCACTAGCTTGACGCGCGGCGCAGCGTATTCGCGCAACGGTTGAAACGACCACCATTGGCGGCCTTTGGCGAAATCAATGCCGGTGGGTTTGGTTGGTGTAGTTGAAGCAACTTCATCAGGGCGAGGGTCAGGTGCGTCGGCTGCAATCCATTGGTCGAAATCGGCGATTACCGCATCAGGCAGCTTTTTGGTCGGCGGCATCTTCAGCATCAAGTCGCTGTAATGCAGCGCGCGCAACAACATGCTTTCGGCAGGCTTGCCGGGCAAGATCACGCGCCCCGACGTGCCGCCTTTCCGCAACCCGGCTTTTGTGTCTAACACCAATCCGCCCATCGGTTCACCCGATTTCGACGAATGGCAAGCGTAACAATGTGTCGCCAGCACGGGGCGAATCTTCTTTTCAAAAAATTCGTCCGAGATGGATTGAGCTCCCATCCGTCCGCTCGCCAGCGAAAAGAAAAAAAGACAGATTAAAGTCCGTTTGAAGTTTGCGCGCGTCATCTTCATCATTATCCCTTTGCAAGCCTTTGAAAGTAGACCGAATTTACAGTTTTTGATGTGCTATGCCGACAAAGACGGAAAGAGTAAGGGCGGAGTTACTAAATTAACAGTGGCACGAATAGCGACCTGATACGTCAGAATCATCCCAAACAATTCCCGCGCAAATCATAGCAGCCTGAAACCTGGATACCGATAGAGTGAGAATTAATCTCATGCAAATCACAAAAGGGATTTTTGGGACGGGCTGACCGCCGGAGCGATGGACATCACGGCGGCCTGCCTCCACAACGGATATTATGGGCGCGACCCTGTTTGGTTGTTGCAATTCGTGGCGGGCGGATTGCTGGGACAAGACAGCTTGCAAGGCGAACTGAAAACAGCAGCACTGCCGTGTTGATTCATATCTGTTGTGTCGGGTTGCCGATTGCGCTGATGGCTCGTCGGTATGCCAAGTCACCCGTTTGAGAAAGGAACAGCAATGCCGAACGCAATGACTGGCGCTGAGTTTGTGAAGAGACTGAAAACTTTCTGCTCGGCAGATGAGTTGAAGAAGATTCAGCGGTATTTCAAATCTGGCGCGGGCGATTACGGCGCAGGCGATGAGTTCATGGGGGTGCGAATGGGGCAGGTCTTCGCGCTGGCAAAAGAGTTCATGGCAATGTCGCTTGAGGAAATTGAGAAGTTGCTCGATAGCCAGTTACACGAAGTGCGCGTGGGCGCAGTGAGCATTATGGATTGGCAAGCGCGCAGCAAAAAGACGGCGGCGGTGCGCCGGAAGGAACTGTTTGACCTTTACCTCAGACGCCACGACCGTATCAACAATTGGGATTTAGTAGACCGCAGCGCGCCATACGTCATCGGTGGTTATCTGTTTGATAAACCGCGCGACGTTTTGTATGAGTTGGCGCGTTCGACCAATATCTGGGAGCGGCGCACGGCCATCGTCAGCACCTATTATTTTATTCGGCAAGGCGAGGTAGCCGACACTTTCAAAATTGCTGAACTATTGCTGAACGACGAACAAGATTTGATTCATAAAGCCGTCGGCGGTTGGGTGCGTGAAGCGGGCAAAAAAGATCGCCCACAGTTGCTCGGCTTTTTAGATCAATACGCCGCCACGATGCCGCGCACAATGTTGCGTTACGCCATTGAACATTTAGATGGCAACTTACGTGAGCATTATCTGAAGCTAAAATAAAATGAAACGGATAACCTCGATAGATATGATGCGCGGTCTGGTGATGGTCATTATGGCCTTAGACCATACGCGAGACTGGCTGCACGTGAGCGCCTTGACGCAAAGCCCGACGGATTTGGCGACGACTACGCCAATGTTATTTTTCACGCGCTGGGTGACTTATTTCTGCGCGCCGATCTTTGTCTTTCTCGCAGGAACCTCAGCTTATCTCTCTGCGCAAAAACAAACTGACCTCGCCGCCGCCCGCCGTTCTTTATGGTTACGCGGACTGTGGCTCGTCGTGTTGGAATTCACGCTGGTCAATTTCGCCGTCTGGTTCGATCCGAAGTTCCGTACCTTTATATTTCAAGTCATCGCTGCCATCGGCTTCAGCTTTATCGTGCTGGCCTGCCTGCTGAAACTTTCGTCCAAAGCCATCGGCCTTATCGGAGCCGTTATTATTTTCGGACACGGCTTGTTGCCGTTGTTTCCGCTCGGCAATAATTCGCTGCTGAAACTGGCATTGACGCCACTTTTTACGCTGACGCCTTATCAGCTTTCACCGCAACTCACCTTGGTGATTGCCTATCCGCTAATTCCCTGGCTAGGCATCTTGTTGGTAGGCTTTTCCGCAGGAAAATTTTTTGAGCACGCACATGCTGAGAGAAAGTCCGTCTTTCTGAAAATCGGGGCAGGGGCTTTGGCGCTGTTCGCTGTGCTTCGATTCATTAATATGTATGGCGACCCCGCGAAATGGTCAGTGCAACTCAATGGACTGTTTACCGTCCTGTCGTTTTTTAACGTATCGAAATATCCGCCTTCGCTGTTGTTCACGCTGATGACGTTAGGCGTGATGTTTCTGTTACTTGGGTGGGCCGAAAACATGAAAGGACGCTTCGGCAAAATGCTGACGGTTTATGGCAAGGTTCCGCTGTTTTACTACCTGCTGCATTTGTACCTGCTTCATCTTTTGATGTTCGTAATGGTGTTTTGGCAGGGCTATCGCTGGTCGGACATGGAATTCGGCTTCAACTTCGGCAGGCCCAAAGCCGCCAGCGGCGTAGTGCTGGGAGCAGTTTATTTGATCTGGTTAGGCGCAGTTGCCGCGCTTTATCCGCTGTGCCGATGGTACGGAAGCTACAAGGATAGCCACCGCGAAAACGGCTGGTTACGATATTTGTAACACTTATGGCTTACGCAAAGAACGAAGAATTTAGCCACGAATTACAGGAATTAACGCGAAGGCAATGATTAATTCGTGAAAATTGGTGTTAATTTGTGGCGAAATCTTCTTTTTGCGCAAGTCCTCAGGGTCTATTCATTTTCGGACTTGCAACACAATTCTCATTAACGAAACGTCGTAAAGCGTTGATCTCTTGAGCCTCGCCCCGTTGCATTGATGGGAAAAACCGTTGCGCACGCGAAAATGAATAGACCCTGCGCAAGTCCTAACAGTTAAACTTCACGCCGTTATCGTGCGGGAAAAGCGTGCTTTAGGCGAGGAAGCCGTTATCAGCGACAGGCGCAACTCAATGAATAAAAAAATGACTGCCGTGGTATTCAACATAATCGCGCTGGCTTTTACGATCACTTATTTTTCCGCTGAATTATGTGCAAGGCCGTGGCACTAAGCGCAAAAAAAGACAGAAAGGAAAAAAACAAATAAGCGTATGACAACTTTAACGACTTATCTTTTACTAAATGGCGACTGCAAACCCGCCATGAAGTTTTACCAATCGGTTTTTGGCGGAGAGCTAACTTTGACTAAGGTTGGTGATTCCCCCGTGAAAAGCATGATGCCGATTACGATGCACGACAAAGTGATTAATGCCAGACTGATTGGTGAGGGCGTTAATATTTCGGCATCAGATTGGTTACGACCCAGCGAAAAACCAATTCAAGGCAATATGGTCTGCTTATATTTAAGCGGCGGAACATATAGTGAATTAAAAATATTATTCGACAAACTATCAGACGGCGCTACTGTGACCGACCCATTGAAAGAAGAATTCTTTGGCACGTATGGCGCGCTTAATGACAAGTTTGGAATTAGGTGGATGTTTCAGACCAATAAGAAATAATTCAGTGGTGAGAAAAAACAGAAGACAATCCTAATTGCTAAATTAGAGATGCCGATTCCAAACCGATGGCAGAAATCATAGTACCGAGGGCTTCCTCGCTACCTTTAAGGAAAAAACAATGAGACTGAATGCACATCTAAACTTTAACGGCCAATGTGCCGAAGCATATAAATTTTACGAACAACAGCTGGGGGCGAAAACGCTTTTCTCGCTCACTTATGGCGCTTCACCGATGGCAGGACAATTCCCGGCGGAATACGCCGACAAGACCATGCACGCTACGCTTGAAATCGGCGAAACGATGGTGATGGGTTCTGACACCCCGCCCGGTTTATACCAACCGCCCAACGGCTTTTGCGTCGCGCTCAACTTTGAAGACGTGGCCGAAGCGGAACGCGTATTCAACGCGCTGGCCGAAAACGGCAAGGTGAATATGCCATTACAGCAAACGTTCTGGGCGAAGCGTTTCGGCATGGTGATTGATCAATTCGGCATTCCGTGGATGGTCAATTGCGGAGAGGCTGCTTAACCTAAACCATTTCAACAAGGAGAATTTATGGCAATGAGAAAGCTCAAAATCATCGAACACATCTCGCTGGACGGCGTGATCCAGCACTCAAACGATGACGGCGATGACGGCGATTTCCCCTACAGCGACTGGACCGCGCCCTATCGGACTCCCGCTGGCCGGGACGCAATCATCGCAGCGCAGGGCGAGCGCTTCGATCTGCTGCTGGGCCGTCGCACCTACGATCTCTGGTCGAGCTTCTGGCCCAAGGCGCCGAGCAGTCCGATGGCGGACGGCCTCAATGCCGCAACAAAATACATCGCTACCCACCGGCCGGAAAGTCTTGAATGGGGCCCGTTCGAGGGCCTTGGACCGGACCTCGTCGAGGGCATTCGTCGCATCAAGTCACAGGACGGCCCGGACCTTATAATCTGGGGTAGCTCCACGCTGACATCGCTGGTACTCGAACATGGGCTTGCGGATGAAGTCCTGCTGGCTGTATATCCGATCCTGTTGGGCACGGGGAAGCGCTTCTTTGCGGAGGGAACCCCGCCACGCTCGTTCGAGCTTGTCAGCACACAAGCATTTCCGTCCGGCATCATCTTTAATACTTACAAGTCGCCGGGCCTTTGAAGACCGGATAGTTCGACGGCGCGACACCGTCAGTGAATGCCGGAACGCCGTAACCTAACAAGCGCAGCAGGCATGAAATCGGCATTCCCTGGATGATCAACTGCGAAAAACCTGCTTAAGCTGAAACCATTTCAACAAGGAGAATTCATGGCTACGAAAATTTTTGTGAACCTGCCGGTCAAAGACCTGCCGAAATCCAACG
The DNA here is from genome assembly GCA_031414155.1 of Acidobacteriota bacterium. Classification (GTDB taxonomy): domain Bacteria; phylum Acidobacteriota; class Blastocatellia; order RBC074; family RBC074; genus JACPYM01. Next base: position 2,661 of record JANNUY010000995.1, on the reverse strand, counting down.
AGTTTTACACCAAGCTCGGTTACACCGTTAACCCGCAAGTCACCGGCGAGACGGCGGCGTGCATGATTATCAGTGAAGACATTTACGCGATGTTGGGGACGCACGCGATACTCAAATCGTTCACGAAGAAAGTAATCTGTGACACGACGAAATACACCAGCGCGTTGATCTCCCTCTCGTGCGAGAGCCGCGCGCAGGTGGATGAACTCGTCGCCAAGGCTATCGCGGCGGGTGGCGCGACCTCCGGCGAGCCGACGGATCACGGCTTTATGTACTCGCACGATTATGAAGACTTGGACGGCAACGGCTGGGGACTGTTCTGGATGGATCCGAGCGCCGTTCAGCCCAGCTAACTTCAACCCTTCACAACCGGAGAAAAAATTCATGTCAACGAATGCCCCGATTTCAAAAAACCAACGCTGGACGGGTTACGCGCTCACCGCATTGCCCGCTCTCTTTCTGCTCTTCGACGGCGTTGCCAAGCTATTCAAACCCGCTCCCGTGATCGAAGCCACGGTGCAACTCGGCTACCGCGAGAGCGTCATCGTCCCGCTGGGCATAGTGCTGACGCTTTGCACCATCATTTATCTCATTCCGCGCACGGCAGTACTGGGTGCGATTTTGCTGACGGGCTATCTGGGCGGCGCGGTCAATACGCATGTGCGCGCAAGCGGCCCGGTGTTCAACATTCTGTTTCCCGTTATCTTAGGCGCGATGCTGTGGGGCGGGCTTTATTTGACGGACGGTCGGTTGCCCAGGCTCATTCCGCTAATGTCGCCCGCCTCCGTGACTTCAAAGAACATGCTTTGGATCGGGCGCATTCTCAGCGGACTGGTTGCGTTGATGTTGCTGTTCAGCGTGACGATGAAGCTGATGAAACCGCCGATGTTCGTACAGGAATTCGCGCGCCTCGGTTATATGGAATCGGCGGCGCTCGGCATTGGCATTCTCGAAATCGCTTGCGTCGCCGTTTATCTCTTTCCGCGCACCGCGATGCTCGGCGCGATTTTGCTGACCGGCTACCTGGGCGGCGCAACGGCCACGCATGTGCGCATCAGTGACCCTTTCATTCCGCCGATTGTCGGTGGCGTATTGGTTTGGGCCGGACTCTATTTGCGCGATGAACGACTGCGCGCGTTGCTGCCGTTGCGCAGTTAATCCCGAAAGAACTTTAAGGAGCAATCATGGAAATTAGACTCGCCAGCTTAATGGTGGACGATCAGGACAAAGCCTTGCAGTTTTATACCGAGAAACTCGGCTTCGTGAAAAAGCACGACATTCCGATGGGGCCGTTCCGCTGGCTCACCGTTACTGCCCCTGAAGGCGCGGAAGGCGTTGAGTTAGTCTTGGAACCATTGGGCTTTCCGCCCGCTGTCACCTATCAGCAAGCACTTTACGCGGCGGGCGTTCCCGCGACAGCCTTTCTCACGCGCGACATTCAGCCTGAGTACGAACGGCTCAAAGCGGCAGGCGTCGTCTTTCGTGGCGAGCCGGTGGCGATGGGGCCGATCTCGGCGGTGGTCTTTGAAGATACCTGCGGCAACTTAATCAACTTGGTACAACCAGCGGCGTAAGATGGACAAGGAAACAACAATGCAAAAGATCACTCCCTTTCTGTGGTTCGACGGTCAAGCCGAAGAAGCCATGAATTTTTATGTTTCGATTTTTAAGAACTCAAAGATTTTGAGTACCTCGCCGGGGCCTGACGGCAAGGTGATGATGGGAACCTTTCAACTTGACGGACAGGAATTTCACGCGCTCAACGGTGGCCCGATGTTCAAATTCACCGAAGCCATTTCGCTGTTCGTGAACTGCGAAACCCAAGCCGAAGTTGACGAGTTGTGGGAGAAACTTTCAGAAGGCGGAGCAAAATCACGCTGCGGTTGGCTCAAGGATAAATACGGATTGTCGTGGCAAGTGATTCCTACGGTGTTGGTTGAACTGATGCGCGACCCAGACCCTGTGAAAGCTGGCCGAGTTATGCAAGCGATGATGCAAATGGACAAAATCAACATTGCCGCTTTACGTCAGGCTTACGAAGGCAATTAACTGAGTAACTAGCTGAAAAAATTTTGCCCTGCCAACAGAACCGTTGCGTTGGCAGGGCAAGCAGATACAGAACCAGCTTTTCCAATTAGTAACTAATCGCTGGCGCGCACCCAGCCATATGCCGCGTTTTCGCGCTGACCGCCATATTCGTGATAAGCAATCTTGAGTTTATCCAACGCATCAGCGGGCATCGCGTTGCGTTTGGCCTTTAGGTCAATGCCGTAAACGCGCGCCGCGTTCTGTCCGAAAATCTTGGCCTTGTCTTCTTTGGTGATTTTCTTGTAGCCGAACTTCTCGCACATTTCATCCGTGATCTGGAACCGCTTAAAAGCATCAATGCCCCATTGCGGCGAGCCCCACCACAAACAATCAGTCCCCCAAATGACGTGGTCTGCCCCATAGGTTTTGATGTTCTTGCCCATGCCGTGCATCGCCATTTCAGGATGAATAATCGCCAACGTGTTGAAAAAACTGCCGATCTCACAATAGACGTTGTTGATTTTCGGGTTACGTTTCTTGATGTCCATCAAGATGTTGTGCCACGCAAAATCGCCTGTCGCCGGGTCATAGTTATTTTGCTGCACCCAGTCCGAGCCTTCGCTGCTGCCGTGC
>JANNUY010000994.1:0-6006 GCA_031414155.1 Acidobacteriota bacterium | reverse complement strand
GTTACGCGCTGTTGCGGCCCTTCGCTAGCGTATCGGCCTTTTTCATCTTCCGGCGAACCCATCATAAACGTGCCGCCCGGCACATAAATCATGTCTATCGCGACGCCATTCGCCATGACGCGACGGTTACGATTGGCGGGTAACGTCGCAGGTTGAATTCGTTGGACGGGCGGAGGCGCGATTACAGGGACGGTCAGTTCAGTAACAATGATCGCTGGCGGAGGCGAACCCACAGGCTTTTTTGACAGACCGCGTTGCGTAAACCCTGTTCCAACGCGCGCTGCAACTGTTCCCAGCCATCTGGTTCGTAATGCTCTATCCATTGAAACTCGCTGATTTCGGTTGGTACTTCGTCCCACGGCATGGCTTCGAGCATGAGGGGAACCAGGTAAATGTCATCGGCCAGTTTATCCTTCCACAAGTCGAGCGCCGCCCTGATTTCGCGTTGTACGAAACCGCGTTTCTTGACCGAATTGCGCGAAAGCAGTAGCAGGAAAAAATCAGCCTTGCGAATCGCCTGCTCAATGGCAGGCCGCCATTGTTGCCCGCCCAGCAAATCTACTTTGTCCATCCACGGGCTGAATCCGTGACTGGTCAGTAGCTGGTAAAGCACTTTGGCGTGCTGAAAGTCTTCGCGCGCATAACTGATGAAGATTTGAGCCATCAGGGGGATTCCTCGTGGTGATATGAAATGCTTACGGCTCAGTATAGAAATTCAGGGCAAGGACTGAGCGCAGTTATCTAACCGATACAACGTTGACGGCGCAAGCCGAAACGCCTCACGGCCACGTAACTTAGCAGGCTTGCCGTCACACCCCTTATGGCGGATGACGGCGAGCCAGACTTCACCAAACGCACCTTTGCCGAGCTTGTGGATGAGTTCATAGGGGCCGATGCGGTCGTTGGGTTTAGGCATAAGGGAAAATTTCGATCAAAAGGCTTTTGCTTCAAGCGGCACGGCGCACTGTTTCAGCTTCGGCAATGGCAGGCGTTTCAGTCGCAGCCAATTCGCCCAAACGCAACCGCGCTCTTGCCAGCCGCCCCAGATGTTCAAGCGTCAGGTAATCATCCAATTCAGCCGTTTCTGTCGGTGAAAGGCCGCCGGTTTTTTCGCAGTGAATTAGGTCGCTGACGCGCGCTGCAATGTCGGCGATGTCGGCGACACGTTTGGGAGGCAAGCTGATGACCGGACGGTTCTCAGCCTGTTGGCGACGGCGAAGCGCGACGACGATGGCGTGCATATCGTAATTCGATTCCGCTGCAATCTCTTCGCGGATTTTATGTAACTCTTCGATGATAGGGTCTTCGATCATAACGATCCTCACAATGTCAGGTGAACTCTTCGGGCGTGCCGATAGCTGGCGGCTCATAGCCTGCGTCGCGGCAGGTTGTTTCAATAGCGCTACGCATCGTCAGATTGGCGATGTGCTTGCAATTCCAAGTCAACAGATAATCCATCCCCGACACCGCTGCAACCGCGATATGGAGCGCGTCCAAATAGGCTTTTTGCGGCAGCATATGCCGGGCGAGCAGACGGTTAGCTAACTTTTCGGCTTCATCCGTAACCGTTAAGGCTGGCAGTTGCGCCAAGACTTCCATCCGCTTGCTGATCTCGGTTGCATCGCCGCGTTGGGCTTCTTCCAGCACAACGTCAGAAGCATACAACTCGTGCTGGAGTCGTTCTTTATCCCACCATTCAAGCGTGATCTGTTGCCGCGCCGCCATCACCAAATCACGACTTGGGCGGGCCACCAGATAACTCACAAAACTTGTTTCGAGATAAATCCTTGCCATCGTAAAACGTATCCGAGCGTATCGTTGAACACCGTTAGCTTACCGCAAGCTCCCGCTCCCGCAAATACTTGATCTTGTCGCGTAGTTCCGCCGCGCGCTCGAACTTAAATTCTTTCGCTGCCGCGCGCATCTCGAACTCAAGTTGCGTGATGGTTTCTTTTAATTTCGCCGTCGAATAATCGTCATAGGCTTCGAGGTTCACCGGCACTTTGAAATAATCAGCTTCATACGCCGTGACTAACGTAGCCTCAATCGGCTTGACGATGGATTGCGGCGTGATGCCGTGTTCAAGGTTATAAGCGAGTTGTTTGGCGCGGCGGCGTTCGGTTTCATCCAGCGCGCGGCGCATTGAGTTAGTTATTTTGTCGGCATACAGAATCGCCTTGCCATTGGCGTTGCGCGCGGCGCGTCCAATGGTTTGAATGAGCGAAGACTCGCTGCGCAAAAAACCTTCTTTGTCGGCGTCGAGAATGGCGACGAGTGAAACTTCGGGTAAGTCCAATCCCTCTCTTAACAAGTTAATGCCGACCAGCACGTCGAATTCGCCCTTGCGCAGGTCGCGCAAAATCTTGATGCGTTCGAGCGTTTCGATTTCGCTGTGCAGGTAACGTACCTTAACGCCAATATCGCTGTAATAATCAGTTAAATCCTCCGACATTTTTTTGGTTAAGGTAGTAACTAAAACTCTTTCTTTGCGCTCAACCCTAACCCGCACTTCTTCGAGCAAGTCATCAATCTGGCCTTTGACGGGACGAATATCTACGACTGGATCAATCAAGCCCGTAGGCCGTATGACCTGTTCGATAAATTCACCACCTGTCTGTTGCAACTCATAAGGCCCCGGCGTAGCTGAAACGTAAATGCGTTGCCCGGCGCGCGCTTCCCACTCTTCAAATTTGAGCTGGCGATTGTCCATCGCCGAGGGCAAACGGAAGCCGTAATTGACCAGCGTCTCTTTGCGCGAACGGTCGCCGTTATACATTCCGCGCAGTTGCGGCACTGATTGATGGCTTTCGTCAATCACGACGATGGTGTCATCGGGCAAATAATCATAAAGCGTAGGCGGTGGGTCGCCGACATTTTTGCCGGTTAAATGGCGCGAATAATTTTCTACGCCCCGGCAATAACCTAGCTCGTTAAACATTTCGAGATCGTACATCACGCGCTGATGCAGCCGTTGCGCTTCGATGAGTTTGCCTTGTTCGATGAGTTGGGGTTCCCACCATTCGAGTTCGGCTTTGATGGTGGCGACAGCGCCTTTCACCTGCGGACGCGTCGTGACGTAATGCGTCTTGGGATAAATCGGCACGCGGTCGTCGTGTTTTTTGAGTACCTCGCCCAGCAGCGGATCAATGGTGGAGATCGAATCAATTTCATCGCCAAATAACTCAATGCGAATCGCTTGTTCCTGATAGCTCGGATAAATTTCGATTACGTCGCCGCGTACTCGAAAAGTACCTCGACCGAATTCGATGTCGTTGCGTTCATAAAGTAACTCAACCAATTTTTTAATGATGGCTTCGCGTTTGATTTTTTGACCGGGTTCGATAAATAACATCATGCCGAAATAGGCGTTCGGATCGCCGATGCCGTAAATCGCCGAGACCGAAGCCACGATGATTACGTCACGGCGCTCAAATACCGACCGCGTTGCGCTCAACCTCAGCCGGTCAATTTCCTCATTCACCGTTGCTTCTTTTTCGATGTAAATGTCAGCGGCGGGCACATAAGCCTCAGGCTGGTAATAATCGTAATAACTTACGAAATATTCGACGGCGTTGTGCGGGAAAAAGGTTTTGAATTCCTGATACAACTGCGCGGCGAGCGTCTTGTTATGCGCCATCACCAGCAACGGACGATTCACGCGCATGGCGACTTGGGCGACGGTGAAAGTCTTGCCGCTGCCGGTGACGCCCAGCAAGACTTGATGCTTTTCGCCAGCGTTGAGTCCGTTGACGAGGGCTTCGATGGCGGCGGGTTGATCGCCTTGCGGGGCGTATTCAGAAACGAGTTGAAAGGGTTGTGACATGTTCGTTGTTTCTCCTGCTTACTTTCGTGATTGAATTGCGCGGCAATTATAGACGCAAATAAATCTGTCGCCACCCGTTGCACTTTGTCCAAGACGGGCGTTGAATGTGCGCCAAACAGGGCGCAATCAATCAGCGCCTTTCTATTCACCAGCAGTACCCCAAACAAATCGGAGCAACAACTATGAGTAACATCAATGTGGGAAAAGTGATTCTGGGCGGATTGGTGGCAGGTGTGGTTTATAACGTGGGCGAAGCCATTTTGAACATGGGCATTCTCGCCAAAGACATGGAAGATTTCGCCAAAAAATATCAAACGCCGCCGATGGACAACAGCTTCATCATGAAAATGACGTTGCTGATGTTCGTCTTTGGCATTGTGACCGTATTCGTTTATGCCGCGATTCGTCCGCGTTTTGGCGCAGGCATCAAGACGGCGGTTATCACAGGCTGTCTCGTATGGTTTCTGTCGTTCTTTTACGCGACGTTTTTGATGTCAACGATTGGCCTGTTTGCGGCTGGCCCGTCGGTGAAAGGCGCGGTGTGGGAATTGGGCGAAGCCGTGCTGGCTTCGATTGCCGGTGCATGGGTTTATAAGGAATCGTAAAACTTTCAGGCGGCAAGTCTGCACGCACGGTGCAGGCTTGCCGTTGTTGATCGCTCGGAGGAATCAGCTATGACTGCAAACGAAATTGTCGAACAACTCAAACCGTTAGGCGCAGAAAGTTATAAGAAAGTGCTGCGCAATCACGGCGTGCCTGAACCTTTCTTCGGCGTGAAGATCGAAGAACTCAAGAAGTTTCAGAAGCAAATCAAAAAGGATTATCAACTCGCGCTCGATCTTTTTGACACGGGCATTTATGACGCGATGTATCTGGCAGGACTGATTGCCGATGATATGAAAATGACCAAAAAGGATTTGCAGCGTTGGGCGAAACAGGCGCATTGCGGCGGCATCAGCGAATACACTGTGCCGTGGGTCGCGTCAGAAAGCCGGTTCGGCAACGAACTGGCGCTGGAATGGATTGAGTCGAAACAGGAGCGGATTGCGGCAACGGGTTGGGCTACGTTGAGTAGCTTGGTTTCGATCAAGAACGATGCTGAACTTGATGTTGCTGAGTTGCGGCAATTGCTGCAACGAGTGGGAAAGACGATTCATCAACAGCCTAATCGCGTGCGTTATGTGATGAACAGTTTTGTGATTGCGGTGGGCAGTTACGTGTGCGAACTGACTGACGCGGCGCTAAAAACGGCTAACGCAATGGGCAGCGTATCGGTTGATATGAACGGCACGGCCTGCAAAGTCCCGGCGGCGGCGGGTTACATTCAAAAGATTGAACAACGCGGAACGATTGGCAAAAAACGTAAGACGGCGAAATGCTGAGGATCAAACTTTGCGTAATCCGGCCAACGTTAAAGCGCGCGCGATTTCGTTGTTATGCATAAACCAACGCCACACGTTGCCGCTTCTTAAATTTTCGGCACTCAGCAAAGTGATGCCGAGGTCAATTCCGATTACATCGGGATTGACCCAATCGTTGTTCGGATTAAACGCATCGGCAAAACCATACTTGCCATAAATCTTTTCGCCGAACTTTTCTTTCATCGCTTTTAACGCGGGCAGGCAAATGTCAGCCGCGAACATCAGAGAACCGCCCGCCGCACTTGGTACGACGCTGCCGTCAATACGCGAGTGACGCGGTGGCCCGCCCCAAGCCACATAACCTTTCGCGCTGTCCGATGCCGTGATGCCCCAGATGTTTTCTGAATAGCCGGGAAACTCCTTCGCCAAGTCCATGCAAAACTGCCGATGCACTCGTGTCGCCGTCACTGAGTTTTGAAAGTAATCAACGTAAGGCAAACGGTTTTCGCGGCGTCTGCGAAAGTCTACGAAGGCGTGCGAAAACTGATGCGTAAAGAGCGGCGTATTCGACCCCAAATAGCGTCGCCGCTTGTATTCGATCCACGAACGCCGCCACGACCACCATGCGCGCGGCGTGATTGCGTGCGTAGGCGAACCAATCGCCAGCAAATAAAGCAGCGGGTGTTCGCTGTAAGTGTCCCAACGATTTTTGATGAATCCGCTTTCAGGATGCCAGCCGTGCGAAAGCAGGCGCGCGATAATAATTATTCAATCACTTTAAATATTTTTTTATGAAACTGCTAAGTAATAAAACATTTTTAA
>JANNUY010000993.1:0-3256 GCA_031414155.1 Acidobacteriota bacterium | reverse complement strand
ATGTCCGGTGGCGTAAAGCAATCCCTGATATTGCGTATCAAAACCAATAACCGGCCAATCGTCGCGCGTATTTTTAGGCCGCAAACCCGCCCACGTCTCGAGCAGCGGTTCTCCCGCCAGCAAGGGAACAATCTCACAAGTGCGTTCAATGATAGAAGCGATACCTGCTGGTGTCGTAGATTTCTCAAAGCCTACGTGTTCGGTCGTAGAGCCTGCGATGAGAAATCCGGCGGCGCGCGGTACGAGATAGCTGCGGCGGGAATAGACGACGTGGCGCAACGGCGGCGCAGTCATCGGCAGTGCGATCATTTGCCCGCGTACGGGTTCAGTCGGGACGGTTTGAATTAGCTGCAATGTCCACGCGCCTGCGGCGAGAATGGTGGTATTGGCGCGCAATTCGCCTTTGCTAGTTGCTAGGCCTTGAACCTGCTTGCCGGAAATTAGCAAGTGATGAGCTTCGGTATTTGTGAAGATGGTGACGCCCGCTTGCCGCGCGGCTGCGATCAAGGCTGCGATGAGTTGGCGCGCGTTGACTTGATGATCGTCAGGGAACTTGAGCGCCCAACGCAACTTGTTGTTGAGTTGCGGTTCGAGTTTGCGGGTACATTCGCGCGTGAGCTTTTTCGTATTCAAACCCGCTGCGTGTTGCCATTGCCAGCGGTGTTCGAGCTCAGCTTCGTCTGATTCGGTGAGCGCGAGGTAAAGCGTGCCTTCGGTGCGGTATTCGATGTTGATGCTGGTGGCAGAGAGCAATTCATCGGCAAAGCTGGCGTAAAGCGCACGGCTGGCGAGAGCGAGTTCAAGAAAGGCATCGGCGTGATCGGCTTCGGCTTGCGCAGCCAGCATGCCTCCGGCGGCCCACGAAGCCTCGCGTCCGGGTTCGTTGCGTTCAATGAGAGCTACGCGCTGTTCCGCTTGCGCCAAACGCCACGCGATGGCGCAGCCGATGACGCCGCCGCCAACAATGATCGTATCGAAAGAAGAATCAGCGACGGACATTACGAGTATTTACGACGCGGCGCTTTCCGCAGCGGGTTCTTCGGCTTTAGCTTCGCGCTGATATTGGTCGCGTATCTTGCGCGCGTTTTCGAGATGGCGATCCGTCCATTTGATCTCCTGTTCGACGAGTCCGTCCACGACATTTTTGACGCCGCTGAGAATGTCTTTCTTAAACGTCGCCAGATCATTCGCGGTCTCTTCAGGCAGGCTCGCCCAAAACGAATCAATCAGGTAATTCAACGGATCGAAAATACTACTTTGTTGTTCAGCCATGATTGTTGCTCCTTCAAAGCGTGCAAGTTGCCACGCAGTTTTCAGTTTCCCAGATGCGTACTTTGTGAACCTGTATGCGGTCGTTGTTGATTTGCGCGCCGACTTCGCGCAGGAACCACGCGGCGAGTTCCTCTGCCGTAGGGTTGATCTCGTCGAAAGGCGGCAATTCGTTGATGTATTTGTGATCGAGATAGTCTACGAGTTTTTTCGCCGCGGCTTTAAGGTCGCCGAAATCAATCAGCATCCCGCATTCGTCGAGCCGTTCGCCGCGCGCGTGGACTTCGACTTTATAGTTGTGTCCATGCAGGTTGGCGCACTTGCCTACGTAATTACGCAACAGGTGCGCCGAAGAAAAACTCATTTGAATCAGGACTTCATGCATAACGGTTTCAGAAACCGCAGTATAGCATCACGAGCTGCGGTTGCATGTATAATGCGGTGGCTTGCCGTAAAGGTTCACTTGCACGGCAAAACTCTCAAGATTACAAAACTAAAGGAAGAGAAACGCATGGCACATAAAGTTACGCTTATCCCGGGAGACGGGATTGGGGCAGAGATTTCTGGCGCAGTCGTGCGCATCATTGAAGCGACGGGCGTCGAGATCGAATGGGAAAGTTTCATTGCTGGAGCCGAAGCCCTGTCACGCTATGGCGATCCGTTGCCGGACGCGGTGCTGGAATCCATCAGGCGCAATAAGGTCGCGCTGAAAGGCCCGCTGACTACGCCAGTGGGGAAGGGCTTTGCGAGCGTCAACGTCCGCTTGCGCAAGACGCTAGACCTTTACGCTAACCTGCGACCTGTGCGTACTTTGCCGAACATAAAGACACCATTCGGTGAATTGGATTTGATCGTAGTGCGTGAGAATACCGAAGACCTCTACTCAGGGTTTGAATTGATGGTCGTGCCGGGCGTAGCGCAGAGTCTGAAGATCATTACGGAAAAGGCTTCTACGCGCATTGCGCGATTTGCGTTCGAACACGCGCGCCAGGAAGGACGAAAGAAAGTTACGGCGATTCACAAAGCCAACATCATGAAGGTTTCAGACGGTCTCTTTTTGGATTGCTTCCGCAACGTGGCAGCGGACTATCCAGAGATCGAAGCAGACGACAAGATCGTAGATAACGCCTGCATGCAATTAGTGATGAAGCCACAGCAATTCGATATTTTGTTGCTAGAGAATTTGTACGGCGACATTATCTCAGATTTGTGTGCGGGCTTGGTCGGCGGTTTGGGCGTAGTCCCAGGTGCAAACATCGGCGAGTTGGGAGCAGTGTTTGAGGCGGTTCATGGCAGCGCTCCCGATATTGCTGGTAAAAATATGGCGAACCCTACAGCGTTGTTGCAGTCAGGCATCTTGATGCTGCGCTATCTGGGCGAGCGCAATGCTGCTGATAAGATCGAGAAGGCTTTGCATTACACACTGTCTATGAAAGAGGTGCGTACGCGTGACATAGGCGGTACGGCGAGTACGACTGAATACACAGAAGCTATAGTCGCGTCCATGAAAGAGGTAAATGCGAGTTGAAAAGATAATACTGGGAAAAGTCGAAAAAGTTCCCCAAGGCTGTTGACAGGGGAAGCGCCCTGTATATAATCACAAATTCGTCGCCAAGAGGTGACGAAAACAAAAAGCGAAAGCGACAAAAGCGATATTTGAAAACTAGGCAGAAATGTACACAGATTACGTCAACCTTGAGAAAGTCTGAAAAGACCAAATTTTTCAAAGGTTATTCAAACAATGGATAGCTATGGATTATACTCTGAGAGTTTGATCCTGGCTCAGAATCAACGCTGGCGGCGTGCCTAACACATGCAAGTCGAACGCGAAAAGGACTTCGGTCCCTAGTAGAGTGGCGTACGGGTGAGTAACGCGTGGGTCATCTGCCCTCGGGTGGGGAATAACTAACCGAAAGGTTAGCTAATACCGCATAACACAGTGATGTCAAAGCAGCAATGTGCCTGAGGAGGAGCCTGCGTCTGATTA
>JANNUY010000992.1:0-8342 GCA_031414155.1 Acidobacteriota bacterium | reverse complement strand
CAGCGAGCGAGGGCGCTCGCGTACCCACACTATTGGTGTCGCAACAAGCTGATGTTGCCTGAAACGGAATTCATTTTTATTTGCCGCCCGCCTTCGCCTACGCGCCCGCGCGCGGAGTGATTCGGCCTGATTTCGCCTTTTTCAATCGTGATGGGAAAGTCGGTACGCAACGCGCCGCTCATCGAACTCATTTCGACTTCGGCGTTGAGCGCGCCCGGTACGCGTACACTGACGTTGCCGCTGACCGAGTTGAATTTCATGTCGCCGCCTTCGGGCAAGCGTTCGATGTTCACGTTCACATTGCCGCTGACCGAGTTGGCATTGACCGTGCCTTCGTTGCTGCCGACTTCGACGTTGCCACTGACCGAACTGGCTTTGACCGCCGCATCGCAATCACGCACCGTCACGTCGCCGCTGACTGACTTGGCGTTTAATTCGCCGCTTGCGCCGCTGACTTCGACGTTGCCGCTGACGCTATTGAATCCGTCGTAACGCAATTGCAGCTTGCGTGGAATCTTCACTTCAAAGCGCACGCTCACATTGCAGTTGCGGCAGTTTTGCGGATAACGATCACGTACGCTGACGCGATTGCCGCTGCTGTTGTCTTCGATAGAGACTTGGTCTTTATCGCGCCCTTCCTTGTAACCCGTCACAACCACGGCATCGCCGTCATAAGCTGTGACGCGCACGTCACCTGAAACCGAACTCACGCTGACCGAGCTGCCTGCCGGAACTCGATAAGTCTGTTGAAAATCCTGAGCCGCGACCAAAGTCGTACTCGCCAATAAAAACAAAACACTGAAACGCAAAGAGGGAAATCGCATACACACGTCCTTTCTAAAATAGAGAAGTTGATTGATTAGTTTTGTCACGCGGCGTGTGTGCGGCTGAGGTCGAATAGGTTTCAGGCTGTCGGAAGATTTTTTTCAGTCGGCCAATTCAAGGCTGAGTTCGTGCCGTAATGCGCGTCAACCGGCGCGGCGACGATGGCATGCACTTGGCGCGTCAAGGCTTCGACATCGTTTTTCGACAGGCCTTTGGTTTCGATGATGTCGTGCATATGCACCGTGATCGTCGCCGGGAACAAGCGCCAATCGCCTTTGCGGCTGAATTCAAACGCGCCCACGATGCTCATCGGCGCAATTGGGTAACCGAACTGAATTGCCATCCGCATCGCGCCCGCATTGAACGGCAACACGCTGCCATTCAACGTCCGCGAGCCTTCGGCGAATACGATCAGACTCACACCTTTATCGAGCGATGCGCGCGTGAGTTTCATCATCTGTTTGAATTTGCCCAGGTCGCCTTCGGGCGGAACGGGTACGTTGCCAAAGCGGCGCATCATCCAGCCGTAAGCCGGAATCTTGAAATGCGATTCGTGTTCGAGGCCGCGCACGAATTGCGGAATCGCCGAGTAAATAATGAAGGCATCCCAAATATCTATGTGATTGCAGACGAACAGGCTGGTGCGTTCACGATCAAATCCAGCGGCGTATTTCACTTCAAATTTCACGCCCGCCAGCCTGAGTACGTTACGAAAGAGCCAGCGTTGCGGTTTATCGTTGACGCGCGGGTCAACCCAAGCGCCCATCAACACGAGCAGCGAACAAACCGGAAAGAAAAAAAGCACGCAGATCGTCCAACGAAAGACACTGCGCAATGCGATGTATATGTTTCTCATGGGCAAGCGACGTGAAACGCAAAGCAAAACGGGCAACCTTGCGATTGCCCGTGATTCACTAATTGAACTGAATGGCCAGAGAGGGACTTGAACCCCCGACACGCGGATTTTCAGTCCGCTGCTCTACCAACTGAGCTACCTGGCCGCAAAAATTGAAGGCGCATACTACGCAGCGATATTTGGGCTGTCAACCGGCCTGCAAAAGAAAATCTGATTGTTTTTCACACGCCGCATTCAGCCAGTTCTGCGTCTTCGGCGCGCGCGCTTTGCAGGCTGGCGTCAAAGCCGTAAAGCTCCATCAAACCGAAATATTCTTCAAACAAAGGCTCCATTCCTTCGACCGTGTCGGAGCGCAACACGGCTGTGCGGATGTGCGCCGCGTTGGGCACGCCGCGCAGAAACTGTGCCGAGAGCATTTTCATGCGACCGATGACCCCGCGATCGGGCATGTGTTCGCGCAGGTAATCGCGGAAGAGCAACAACACTTCGTGCATTTCGCGCGGGCCGGGTTGGTAGGGCGTGAGGCCGTTCATGGTTTCCCACGTTTGGCGAAAGATGTAAGGGTTGGCAATCGCGCCGCGCCCGATATGTACGGCGTCGCACCCCGTCTCGTCGAAACGGCGCAGGGCGTCAGCGGGCACGAGAATGTCACCGCTGCCTGAGACTGGAATCGAAACGTTGCGTTTGATTTCGCGCACCAAGTCCCAATCGGCCAGACCGCGATAACCTTGCACGCGCGTGCGTCCGTGCAGTGTCACCATCGAACCGCCGCAATCTTCGATGAGCTTGGCGACCTCTACACAATTGATGGTTTTGTCGTCCCAGCCCGCGCGAATCTTGACGGTCATCGGAATCGTGATGGCGCGTTTAACCTCAGTTAGAATCTTTTTGAGTTGCGGCAAGTCGCGCAACAGGTTCGATCCGCCGCCGCCGTTGATGACTTTTTTGGCAGGGCATCCGCAATTGATGTCTACGAAATCGGCTCCGGTTTCCTGCGCGATTTCTGCCGCCCAACGCATACGCACTTCGTCGTAACCGAATATCTGAATCGCCAGCGGGCGCTGTTCGGGCGTGAATTTCATCATTTCGTGCGAACGCATATTGCCGCGCGTGAGACCTTCGACGCTGATGAATTCGGTGACGATCAACCCGATGCCGCCGCAGCGTTTGGCGATGCGGCGAAAGGGCGAATCGGTCACACCCGCCATCGGTGAGAGTACGAGCGGCGGCGTGATCGTGTGTCCGGCAATAGCGAAAGAGGTCGGATATGAATTCATAAAAGCAATGGTGGTGGTTTAAGCGGCTAAGATAAACACCCGTGGCGCAAGTATCAACATTCATATGGGCTTATGTGAGCGCATAAGGTATGGCTGTGTATGAATGTGGTTGAGGGTTTCTTGCCCACGCTCCCCTGAAGGTTCACCTTGCGCTACAGCAGCGGTAAGCGCGAGCCTTCGCATTGGAATAGTGTGGTGGTTATCGCAAGCGTTCGTCTTTAGAGATTTGCCCGTCGAGAATCGTCAGCACACGATGAGCGTGTTGGGCGATGTCAGGTTCGTGCGTGACGAGAATGATCGTGTTGCCGCGTTCGTGCAGCTTTTCGAGCAGGTGCATGATTTCGACCGAAGTCTTTGAGTCAAGGTTTCCCGTGGGTTCGTCAGCAAGAATGATCGAAGGGTTATTGACCAGCGCGCGGGCGATGGCGACACGTTGGCGCTGTCCGCCGGAAAGTTCGTTGGGCTTGTGCGTAACGCGATGGCCGAGTTCGACCGATTCGAGCGCCTTGCGGGCTTTATCGAGACGTTCGGCGCTGGGCGTGCCGTTATAAATCAACGGAAGCTCTACGTTATGCAAAGCCGTGGCACGCGGCAGCAGGTTGAAGGTTTGAAAGACGAAGCCGATCTCTTTGTTGCGAATCCGCGCCAGTTCGTCGTCATCCATCTCTGACACGAGCTTGCCATTGAGCCAGTATTCACCCTGCGACGGCGTGTCGAGACAGCCAATCATATTCATCAACGTGGATTTGCCCGACCCCGACGGCCCGATGATGGCGACATATTCGCCGTGCCGAATCTCGAAGGATACGCCGCGCAAAGCGTGAATATCTTCATCGCCCATTACATAGGTTTTCCAGATCTCCGACATGCGAATCATGACATCGCTGGTTGTCGGTGTTTGGCTGATGCGTTGAGTTTGGGGCGTGGTGGTTCTTTCCATTGTTGCTACGGCCATCGTTGAGTTCCTTCAGTTCGTAATCCCGGCTTGAGCCAGAATGTTTCGGTCATCAAGATATTCCGCCTGAAGGCGGGACTACATGCTTTCTTATTTAGCGTCAGCCTTGTCGTCTTTCTTCTTGGATTTGTCTTCGCGTTTGACAGCGGCGTCGTCTTTCAGCGTACGCAACTGGCGATAAGGGCCGGTGATGATTTCCTGTCCTTCTTTCAAACCAGTTTTGATTTCGATGTCGTTTTCGCCAGTGATGCCGGTTTCGACAACCGCGAATTTGGCTTTGTTGTTTTCGATAAGGAAGACGCCTTTTTGCGGCTTCTTATCTTTTTTCTGATCGGGTTTAGCATCCTTGAGCGCAGGGTCTTCGCGTTCGACCAGAGCTTGCAAGGGTACGGCAACGATGCTTTCGCGGCGGTCAGTGCTGACCGTCGCGGTCGCAGACATGCCGGGACGCAAAACGGTGCGCACTTCAGGCGGGACGTTTTGTAGCCGCAGCGTGACCTTGAAATCTTTGGCTTCAGCCGAAGCGGCAGACGTGGTGTTGTTGGCGATGCTGCTGCCTTGCGTACGTCCCACGGCTGAGGCGGCAATTTCGACGACATCGCCTTCGAGTTCGCGGTCGCCGAGCGCGTCCACTTTAATTTTGCCTTTTTGGCCGACCCGCACGTTTTTGTAATCGGTTTCATCCACCCAGACTTCGACGTTGATGGTCGCCATGTCGGCAATAATCATCAGCGGCGTTGATTGAAAGTTCGCCGTCGCAAACGTACCAACCTGAATCAGCGGCCCGACGATCACGCCGTCAATCGAGGCGTATTGCGTCGTCTTCGCCAATTGATCAGAAGCCTGACGCAAACTGGCTTGCTGTTGGGAAACGCGCGCTTTCGATGACTCAATGTTGGCCTTGACCTGATCAACGCGAATCTCGGCATCCTTAATTTGGGCTTGCGCCTGTTCGACGCGCGCTTTGGCGGAATTCACCGAAGCCAGCGACGAATCGAACCTCGCCTTGGCCGTGTCATAAGCCGATTTCGATTGAATGCCCGCTTCGAGCAAATCGGTGACGCGCTTGAGTTCAATTTCAGCGTTGTTGCGATCCACCATTGAACGGGCAAGATCGGCTTGCGAAGTGTTGAGCGCGGCGCGCGCCGTGTTGATCGAATTTTCCTGCGCGGTCAGCGCGACTAGTTGGTTTTGCACGTCCGATTGCGAAGCGCGCAAGGCCGCTTCCTGAATCGAAGCCGAAGCGTTGAGTTGCGTAGGGTCAACGCGCAACAGCGCCTTGCCCTTGCGCACTTGATCGCCCTCTTTGACGAAAACTTCCATCACGCGACCATTCACTTCTGATGTCAGGTTGATATATTGAAAGGGGCGAATGCTGCCGTTGGCCGTAACCTTTGATTCGAGCAGGCCTTTCTTTTCGACCTTGGAAGTTTGCACTTCGGCGGCGTCGGTGCGACGCGCGTAATAACTGGCAGTGATGATTCCAGCCACCGCCACAACAGCGATGAGACCAATGACGATCTTTTTATTTCGTGAAAGAGGCATGTTTTTCTCTGACTCCTTCCCTGACGGTAACCGCAGGGAATTTATTTTGTAATTGATGGCGACTTTTGAATTGTCCGGTTGTCAGCCGGTCGCGTATACGGCCCGGTCGTATGTACGGCATGGGTGCAACCGTTGTTTCAAATTCGTTTCAAAATTCTTGTACGTTTGATCAAGCAAGCATTCTAGTCAGACGCCATCATCAGATACAAGCCGTGCAACAGAAGTTTTTTCAATCCTGCCTGGTGCCACATCAAGGCCGCATCAATAAAGACGCAATCGGTGCGCATTCGCGGTGCAAGCAAGTGCCAAGAAATCTAGTTTTCCACGGCTTGCCGATGCATCGTGAGCATGTATAATCCTCGCTGTCTTCAAATAAGACCCTTTACTGACAATAAAAACTTTCCCACCGAGCCGTACTCACAAATGCAGCAACGTTCTTTTGCGCGCTGCATTAACAGGTCGGATGGAGAAATTCGGCGAGCTGATTCTTTTTTTGTTATGGACTTCAGCTTCGTTGGCGTTGCCCCGGCCAACAGTTACCGGCATCACTGTTCGCCTTCCTGATCTAGGCTTTGGTTTCGTTAAGCACGCGCGTCTGTGTGCAACGAGCATGCCAATTCGCCATCATCTTAAAATTTTCGTTTTCTGCTAAAAGCATCCCCTGGTGAGAGAAGTTCGCGCGCTTAATTCGCCCGCTCGCGTGTCCTTCATGTTTAGTGGTTTGGGTGCCGAATCTAACTTTTAGCAATCACTACATGCACAGGAATTCCTGAGGAGGACATTTTGAATAAACGGCTTACCTTTCTCTCTAGCCTCGTCGTCTTGGCGCTCGGCTTGGCGAGTTGGCGCTATACGACGGCATCGTTCGGACAGGACGCGACCGATCGCACCTTCGACAGTCCGGCGGGACAATTCACGCTACCCGTCGTTGAAGGCACGGCAGGCGTACTCGGCACTGATTACCAAATTGCGCAACTGCAATTCGGCTTCGCGTCGAACGTGCCGCAAGTCGGCGATCTAGCGGGCGACACAGGCAACGGATTCAGCGACCGTTACAATTTCGAAAACCTGAACGCCTTCAGTCTCACGCAAGCCGCCAGCGAAGTCGGCGACCGTGACAGCTTGAATCCCGCCAACGCCGTCGTTGTGGGCGGGCGCGTCATCAATCCCGGCTTTCGTTTCGTCCACCCCGGCAAGCTCGCTTACGTTTGGCGTGTGGGCGCGCAAAACGATGACCAACGCGCACAAGATGTGCTGGTCTTCCCTTCCATTGATCACCTTTTCGACCCTGAAGTGCCCGGTTACGGCCCAAATGCGGCGAACCCGCCCGCTGGAGGTTTCGGCAATATCGCATTGGAAGCCACTGAATTCACCGTCTTCGGCACGAATGATCTGGCTGAAGCTGAAGCCGCAGCACGCACCGAAGAATATTTCGGACGTGGCGGCACGGGCGTAATGCCCGCCAATGGCAAATGGGTGCGCGGCTCGTTGAGCAAGCTGCTGGCCGAAGGCTATAGCGATTTCAACGGAGCCAGCCCGTTTGCGGCGACTGCCAGCAACGGCGCGTCATTGCAGGAAAGCGATGACTTCGCTTCGGAATGGCGCTTCCGCGACGCTGATGGCAATGCTGTTGGGGTTAAATACATCGCCGTTTACGCAAACCGTACGCGCGATGAAAAGTTCTTTCGCCCTGACGGCGCTGGTAACGTAGCGGGCTTATTAGCCATCAGCAACGAATGCGAAATTGATGCAGTCGGCTTCCGTCCGCTGACGCAGGCGACGCCTACGCCAACGGCTACTGCGACGCCGACGCCGACGGCAACACCAGTACCTACGCCCACGGCGACACCGGTTCCAACTCCAACCGCAACGCCAGTGCCGACTCCGATGGCGACGCCTGTACCGACGCCCACGGCGACACCGGTTCCAACTCCAACGGCGACGCCTTTACCGACGCCCACGGCGACACCGATTCCAACACCAACGGCGACGCCTTTACCGACGCCCACGGCGACACCGGTTCCCACGCCTGTACCAACTCCAACGGCAACACCGGCTCCAACGGCGACGCCGGCGTTGTTGGCTTCGATTGCAGGACGGGTCATCAATGACCTCAATGGCAACGGACGGTTGGAATCAGGCGAGCCGGGCTTGTCTGGCGTATTGGTTACCTTGTCAGGCAGAGCTTTGGCGACGGCGCTGACTAATGCTCAAGGCGAATTCAACTTCACGAACCTGCCGGTGGGCGATTACCGTTTGACCGAAACGAATCTGCCGAACTTCCTTGATTCTGGCGTAAGCCCAGGCGTGGGCAATCTCGCCGTAGACCTGAACAACATCACGGCGTCTTTGCTGTCGGGACAAAACAGCACGAACAATTTGTTCTTCGACACGCAACTGTCTGAGCGATGCGTACCGGCGTGTTTCAACAACGCCGATATGTGGATCATCAACGATCAGGCGCGCCGCCGCGTAATCGAAACCGCTGGCGGGCCGGGCGCGTTTTTCATTCTCGAACTGGGAAGACCGGCAATGAGTGAGTTTGAAATCCTGTTCTCGTTGAGCGATTTCAGTTTGGGACGGGGCGCGTTGAACCGTGAGTTCGTGGCTACGCAATTGAACATCGCGGCCTATCCAGGCGCGCAATTCAATCAGGCTTCGTGTTTCTATCAAGGGCCGAACCAGATTCTGCGCATCCCCGGCAATCCGCGTGTGTCTGAGTTGCTGCAACGAGCGCGCGACGCATACAACAGCAGCAATCTGAGCCTCATTCGAGAACTCATCGCGCATCTCACCAACATCAACAGCATCACTTCAACGACAGGGATTATTTGCCCGTTCGTTGATCCGTAAAGCTGTGCATGTAGTACCGGCTTCAGCCGGA
>JANNUY010000991.1:0-1333 GCA_031414155.1 Acidobacteriota bacterium | reverse complement strand
CTCATCCTCGGTGGCTCTTGGTCGGCTAATTGGTACAACGGTCATATTTATTCTTCTGAAATCGCGCGTGGGTTGGATATTCTTGAACTCAGTCCCAGCGAGTTACTAACTCAGAATGAAATTGATGCCGCCAAAACGGTGCGCGTAGCCGAACTCAATGTGCAAAACCAACAAAAGATCGTATGGCCTAATAAGTTAATCGTCGCCAAAGCCTATCTCGATCAGTTGGAACGTTCGCAAGCCTTGCCTGCCGATCAAATCACAGGTTTGCGTAGCGCGATTAAAACCGCAGAGCGTTCGCGTCTGACCAGAGGTCGCGCCAAGCTGAAAAGTCTGGCAACGTCACTCAAAGCAAACGCTCAAACATCAACGAATGCAGTGGACTCCAAACGAATGCAGGCGCTGGCGGAAATCCTGCAACGCCCTGCAAAGTGAGCCGTTGTTCGCGGCTACGGTTAGAACGCATTCGCACAATGCCGAAGACGAATTTGAGCTTCTAATTTTACCTAACGTTTTTGCAGAGCCGCGAGCGCGGCTCTGCAAAACGTATTGAGCAGACCTTTGGTGTGACTTACTTGATTTTCTTTACTCTTGCTACTTCACGGCCTGCGTTCTGAACTAACAGATGCGTAACAACCCCTTTTTCATCCTTGACGAACGTGTAGGTGATGTTTCGATTGGCATTCAGGAAGAAGCTGGTTTCACTTTCCGGTAGCAACTCTTGCTTATCCGGGCTGGCGCTTTGCTGAAACAGCAACTTGTCGCCTTCACGCGAGATGGTCAATGTGATGACAGGATTAGGCTGATATTGCCCGACGTAAGCGTCGAAGATTTTGGGGTCAACCTTGGCAAAGTTACGCGGCGGATTGAGTTCTGGGATGTAAGCCTCAGCAACGCCCCGCACGATCGCGCTGGTATCGGCCAGATCGGCATTCGACAGCACGATGACAGTCAGTTTGTCGTCAACGAAGCGCGAAAGCGTGGCGCGAAATCCGGGAAGCGAACCGCCGTGACTAACTCGCTGGTGGCCTGCCACAGGATTAAGTTCCCAGCCGAAGCCGTAAGGATAAGTTGCGCCGCTGTTCAGCTTGACCGGCGTCCACATCTGTTCGCGGGTTGCCGCATTAAGTATTTGGTCGGAATACAGCGCCGCGTCCCATTTCGCCAAATCAAGCACAGTCGAGAGAAAGGCGCCGCTGGGACGCAAGGCAAAGAAGATGTCGGCATTGCGCAATTTATTGTCTCGCAAGACATATCCGTCAGCCCGGTTCTGCACGATCTCGGTGGTCGTAGTGGTACGGGTGGCGTTCATGCCGAGCGGGAGAAACACACG
>JANNUY010000990.1:0-1712 GCA_031414155.1 Acidobacteriota bacterium | reverse complement strand
GTCGCTTGTACGGCGCTTTCGCGCGCGTTCTTTTCCATCTGCGCGTAATAGCTGTCAGGCAGCGACCAGGTTTCAGGCGTAGGCGTAAAGGGGATTTCAATCGCCGACAGCACTTTCACTTCAGTGTCAGGCGGCCACGGACGCGCCGCGACCGATTCAACGGCAAACTTGCTGTAATCAGAGCCGTCAACGGCCAATAAGATTCTCATGATGTTTCTCCAGTTTTGATGAGGGGTTTTAGCGGACGTGCGATCAACACGGGGCAAGGCGCTTGCCGCAAGACGCGGTCGGCGTTGGAACCGAACAGCGCGCGCATCGCAAAGCCTGCGCCGTGGACGCCGAGACAGATCAAATCAATCTGTTGTTCTTCGGCATAAGTCAGAATTTCGCGGTAAGGCTGCCCGTTGCGGATAGCGTGTTTGACTTCGCACCACAGGTAAGTTTCGGCAGGTACAGCGGATTGCAAGCGCCGCGCCGCCTGATGCATCGCGTTGGCTTGGCCTTCAGGCAACGTATGCATGCCGGGCACAGGCGCGAACGGCAGCACATGTAGCAAATGCAATTCGGCCTGATATTCCTGCGCCAACAGCATGCCGTAGTTGAAGGCCAACTCGGCGTCGTTCGAAAAATCATGCGCCACCAGAATGCGATGCAACGCGATGGTATCGTCGTGCGGCTTAACCCAATCGTGTTCTTCGGCGTGCGTCACCAACACGGGGCAGGGTGCGGTGCGACAGACAGCCTCAGCCGTCGAACCCAACAACGCCGCCGCGCGCGGACGGCGCCGCGAACGCATCACGATCAAGTCAACATAGTGTTCGGCGGCCAGGCGCGGGATTTCGGTCGCGGGGTCGCCATCCTCAATTAACACTTTGATCGCTGGCACGTCGCACGCAGGCAATAGCCCACGCAACCGTGCCGCCATCTGCGGGTCTTGCCGCGCCGTCATCCAGCCCACGTCTGCGACCATTGGCACAGCCTCTACGCAATGGCAGAGCAACAACTCTGCGCCATAAGCGCGCGCCAAGGCGACCGCGTAATGCAAGGCTTCATCGCCGTCTTGCAACGCCGTGGCTGAGGCGGTAGTTGGATACAAAATGCGTTTGAGTTGAATCATAAAAACACCCAGCGAACTATCGCAGCCTCCGCCGCCTGAGATTGCAAGGTGTGTGCCGCGTGGTTATTGCGAGAATTCGCGCAAGGGCTGGGGGAAAATTGCGCAGACGGGAGCAATGGGAGAAACAGGAGGAATGGGGGCGAATACAATTTGGCCTTCCACCTCTCCCATTGCGCCTAAGTTCGTGAATTGTGCGGTAAATGAATAGAAAAAGTAGAACCGTTGCCGACGGTCGAGTTCACTTCGACGCGTCCGCCGTGAGCGCGGGCGATGCGGCGTACGGCGGGCAGGCCGAGGCCGGTGCCGTTGCTGTGCGTCGTATAGAAGGGGCTAAAAATGCGTTGCAGGTCTGCGTCAGAGATGCCGCGCCCGGTGTCGGTGACGGCGATGATGGTGTGATTGGGGTGGTCGTCAGGATGGCGCACGGTGACGGTGATCGCGCCCCTGTCTTTGATGGCTTCGACGGCGTTGAGAATCAGGTTGAGAATCGCGTCTTCGAGTTGTGCGGCGTCGGCAGGCAGCACGGGCGCCGTCGCGGCGGGCGTGAATTCGATGCAGATGCGTTGGCGGCGATCTCCGGTCAAGCTGGCGCGTG
>JANNUY010000989.1:0-1136 GCA_031414155.1 Acidobacteriota bacterium | reverse complement strand
CACGACCAAATCGTCGGCCTGTTCGCCGATGCCGCAATAACGAATCGGCAGGTTGAGTTCTTTGGCGATGGCGACCGCGATGCCGCCTTTGGCTGTGCCGTCGAGTTTGGTCAAAACCAAGCCAGTCACGTCGGCGGTTTTCATGAATTCACGCGCCTGGCTCAAGCCGTTCTGTCCGGTGACGGCGTCTAACACCAACAGCGTTTCGTGCGGAGCGCCGGGCACTTCTTTGCCCGCCACGCGCTTCATCTTTTCGAGTTCGGCCATCAGGTTCGATTTGTTATGCAATCGTCCGGCAGTGTCTACGATCAACACGTCGGCGTTGCGCGCTTTGGCGGCCTTGAGCGAATCGAACAATACCGCAGCCGGATCGGTTCCCTGCTTTTGTTGAATCAACGGAACGCCTGCGCGGTCAGCCCAAATGGCGAGTTGATCTGACGCAGCGGCGCGAAACGTATCAGCCGCGCAAATCAAAATGTCGTTGCCTTCGGCCTTGATGCGTTGGGCGAGCTTCCCAATCGTAGTCGTTTTGCCGACGCCGTTGACGCCCACGACCATCATCACATAAGGCCGCACGTCGTTGGGCACACTGGTTTCAGAAGCTACGCCACGCGAGGCTTCAGCCTTTTCGAGAATGTCGAGCAGGTGCTGTTTGATGACGCGCTTGAGTTCGTCGGTGTCGTTGAGCGACTTGCGCGCGACTCGCTGGCGTACGTCTTCGAGAATTTCCATCGTCGTTTGTACGCCTATGTCAGCGCCGATAAGCGCCTCTTCGAGTTCGTCGAGCGTTGTCGCATCAATCTGTTTTTTGCCCTTGATCGCGTCTTCGAGTTTGATCGCAATGTTCTCGCGCGTGGCGGCGACGGCTTTGCGAAAGCGGGTGAAAAAGCCGGGGTCTTCTTTTTCTTCCGGGGGCGATGGGACTGATGGGACAAAGGGCGAAGCCGCAGGCTCGACGATAACTGGAGCGACAGATGGCGCTTTAAGAACGACTGATTCAGGCGCGTGTTCGATGATGACAGGCGCGGGCGTTGCCTCAACCACCGGTTCAGCAGCGGGCGCTGTTGGTTCTTCAACCAGAGCAAGCGGCGTGTAATCACTCAAGCCGAGTGAGATGAAGTCAGAGTTTTTCTTTC
>JANNUY010000988.1:0-4737 GCA_031414155.1 Acidobacteriota bacterium | reverse complement strand
CAGTGACGAACTACTCGGACAAGCCGGAGACACACCGATGACAGCGGACTTCGACGGCGATGGCAAGGACGATTTGATGGTGTGGCGCGCAGGCATGGGCTACGTGCGGCGCAGCAGCGATCAGAGCGTTGAGTCTATGCCGTGGGGAAGTCTGTCAGCGGGCGAATCGCTCACGCTGGGCGATTACGACGGAGACGGCAAGGCTGAACCTGCCATCTGGCGAGCAGCAAAAGCAGCGTGGGATATGCTGTTCCGGCAAACTCCGCGCTAACGACGGTGGCGAGTTACACGATTTCTGTGTTTCAGCCGACGCTCTAACTGTAATTACCGCTTGGTTAAAAAAGCCACGCCTCCTTACTTTTCAAAAGTAAGGAGGCGTGGCTTTTGTTTTAATCACGGCTCCCTTTGCGACTAGAGCGCGCTTGCTTGATACTTTTCGCCCTAATCACCTTGTAGGAGAAAATGACATGATTCGTTTAGTCGGATGGAGCGCAGTTTTTTGCCTATGGGCGTGTGGCTTGCCTGCGCCGCAGGCGGCACGGGTTGAACTCAAAGTTGGCGCGGCGGCAGTGGCGATTACGCCATTTGGCGCGCAGGCCGATTGGGATGGAACGGTTACGCCCAGTGGTGTGTGGGGCGAAACTTTCACAGACCAGAACGCCAACGGCGTGTGGGATATGGGCGAGCCGTTTGTGGATGACGAAGGGAATACGGTGCTGGACGTTAGTTCGAAGGGCAAATATGACGGCGTATATCTGGCGGGCTTTGGGCAGAAACGCTTGGCAACCGGCAAGCACGACGATCTGTGGGCGCGCACCATCATTTTGGAACAGGGCGCGACGCGCATCGCCGTCGTTTCGATTGACGTGATCGGCTATTACTCCGAAGCCAGTTATTACGGATTGAATCACGTTCAGAAATATCTCGACCCGAAGCTCGGCGTACAGGAAATTTTGCTCGCCAGCACTCACAGCCACGAAGGCCCAGACACCATTGGAGCGTGGGGGCACGGCGCGTTGAATGACGGCAAGTATCCCAAGTACCTGCGCTTTCTCGATAAACAAATTGCCAAAAGTATTGAGCGTGCCGTGCGCAACGTTCAGCCCGCGCGGTTGAAACTTGCTGTGACCAATGCGAGCGCCACACCGCGTCTCGCAGGCCTGCAAACCCGCACGGGCGGACGTCCGCCGAAATTCTTTGACGAAGAGTTGCGCGTGATGCAATTCGTCGGCGCAGCGAATAAAACAATTGCGACGCTCATCAACTGGAATACGCATCCCGAATCTATGGAAGACAAGAACACGGTGCTGACTTCCGACTTTTGCCATTCGATTCGTGAGACGATCGAAGCGTCGCTGGGCGGCACGGCGGTTTATATCAACGGCGCGATTGGCGCGGCAGAAATCATCGGCGATACGAATCACAAGAACGATGACCGCAGCACGTTTGACGGCAAGACATATGACCTGCCTGCGATTTTCAAAGACACGCCGAAGATGTTTGAACGTTCGATGGCGATTGGCCGTGACGTAGGCAAAGCCGCACTCGACATCTTGAAGAAAGGCGAATGGAGCAAGTCGTCTACGCTGACCGTCAAGAAAGCTGACTTGCACTGCCCGATGGATAACGACGCTTATCTGATGGCGGCGAAGATTGGCATTTTCGATACGATGAAAGTTCCGGCAGATGGCTCGCAGACTACGTTCAACACGACGATTTATGCGCTGACGATTGGCGATGCTCAAGTCGTGACTACGCCGGGCGAATTGTTTCCTGAGCTTTATTACGGCGTGGCGGAAAACGGTCGCAAGGATTGTCCGGCGGCGGATACAGGCGCGCCGCGCGAGCCTGCGATTCGCGCGGCGATGACCGGCAAGTATCGCTTTATGTTTGGTCTGTGCCCGGACGAGTTCGGCTACATCGTGCCGCGTTACGACTGGCGGCGCGAAGCAATGGACATGCAAAAGCTCGACCTGAAAAAGGCGAAAGATGCCTGCGCAGATAAAGGCGTAACTTCGCATTATCACGAAACCAACTCGGCAAGTTCGGTGTTGGCTCCGGCTTCGACGTGCGTGACCGTAGCGTTGCTCACGGGCAAGGTTCCGCAGGCGGCGGCGTGTCAGGATGCGGCGAAGTATTCTGAATTCGTGCGCAAGTTATCTAAGCCATCGCGGCAGAAATAATTGAAACTGTTGCGACAGCGTATGGGTACGAAGTCACAGATAAAACGATTTTGTTGCTAAATCTCAGCCCGCGAAGGCGGGCGGGAGCATAAAGCCTTGTCATTACCCACATTTTCTGGATGTGATAAAAATGTGGGATGAGTCAAGAAATTGATAGTGAAATCCTCGAATGGTCAACCCAACAATGGGGCGCGGCGAAGTTGGGAGATCAGCGTCGGACGAAGCGGGCGATCAAGCTGGGAGCGCAACTGGCGTCGCAACCGTCGGCCAGTATTCCGAACCAAACGGTGAACTGGGGCGAGACGAAAGCGGCCTATCGTTTGCTGAATGAAAAAGATGTGACGCAGGTCGCGTTGAGTCAGGGGCATTGGGATGCCACACGACAGCAAGCGCGTTTGAGTTCTGACGTCGTGTTGTTCATTCAAGACGGAACCGAACTGGATTACACGCATCATCCGGGAACCGAAGGGTTAGGGCGACTCAACGAACCTCACCGACGGGGCTTCCTGATGCACAGTTGTTTGGCCGTTAGTTTGTCGGAGGGTTGGTTGGGGGTGGGGTGGCAAAAAGTCTGGACCCGCACGGCCGCCGTCAATTGTCGCACCGAAGGGAAACGCGCGCGGAGCCTGCGCGCCAATGAGTCTGATGTCTGGGCCGAAACACTGACCGAGATTGGTCGCGCGCCCGCGCGCGGCAGCGGCTTGCGTTGGGTGAGCGTGGGCGACCGCGCGAGTGACATCTATGGTTATTTCCGTCAAGCCCAAGAACTGGATTGGGAAGTTGTCGCCCGCGCGGTTCAGGATCGTGTGATTCACGATTTGAGCGGAGCGCGGCAACATCTGATGCAGTGGGCGCGCCAGCTGCCGGGAGCCGCCACCAAAGAGGTGACGCTGCGCGGTCGTGACGGCCAACCGAAGCGCACCGTCAATCTGCAAGTAGCTTGGGGGCAATGCGATGTCCAAGCGCCGCACGAAGGGAAAGAGCGTTTCGGCTCGCCGCTGCGCGTGAGCGTCGTGCGTTGCTGGGAAGCTGACCCGCCGACGGGGCAGCCCGCGCTGGAGTGGGTCTTGATCACGAGCCTAGCAGTACCTGGTGCCGCCGCCGCGCTGATGATCATTGAATGGTACGAGCATCGTTGGTTGATTGAGGAATATCACAAGTGTCTAAAGACTGGCTGCGCCCTGGAGCAGCGGCAGTTGACTACGGCTCGGGCTTTACAGGCGTGTGTAGGTTTTCTCGCCATCATTGCCGTGCGCTTGCTGCAACTGCGCGAAACCAGTCGTCGAGAACCCGACACGCCCGCCCGTCACAGGATTGATCCGAGTTTGCTGGAAACGGTGCAACGGTACTTCAAATTACCGCCAACCGATTTAACCCTGCGAGCATTCTACCGATTGGTGGCGCGCCTCGGAGGTTTCCTTGCGCGCAAAAGCGATGGCGATCCAGGCTGGCAAACACTCTGGCGTGGCTGGCTTCGCCTACAAGATTTAGCTTGGCGTCCGAATGGCTAAAAAATGTGGGTAATGACAAGGCTTTATGCTATCGCCCGCCTTCGCGGGCTTAGGAGCTTTGAGTTCGTACACACTTAGAGTGCGGTCAGCTTGCCGCCGCTTTCCGTTTGCAGTAGTGAGCCACTGGGAGCTTCTGGTTCCGCAGATACTCGCGCGGCAAACGCAAAAGCTGCGTCGAAGCCGCAGCACTCCAAAGCTGCGCGTCATTTGAAATTTACCCGCACTGCATTCGCTGCCTTGCCATCGGCGGTGAACGCAACTTCCACTTCGCCGCGCCCCGCCAACGAACGCGGCAGTCGCACGTTCACTTGATCCAGCCCGGCGAGCGAGCCTTGCATGCCCGCATAAAGCACCTCAACGCTCGTACCGCCTATAGCCGCCGTGACGATTGAATTCGCCGCGCGTCCGCGAATGCCGGTGCCGTATGCGATCAGGAAGACCTGTTCATTCGCATTGCTCAGATCAATCGGAATCGCTTCCCATTGGTTGTTGGCGTTGAGTTGTGCGACCGGTTGGTAACGCAACGAATTGTCCGGCGCGATACGCAACACTTGCGCGGCAGCGACGCCTTTTCCGGTGGCACTGGCGGTGAACAAGCTGGGCGCGGTGGCGGCAATGTTCACCGCACCCGATGAAAGTGCGCCGCTTTCGCCGATGATTTCGATCATCGTGGTTCCTAGTGCAGTGCCTGCGGGAATCTGAAAATTGACTTGTTCACTCGAAACAAAAAACAGCGGTGCTAGTCGTGCTTGTCCGGCACTGTCGGTGACGCGCACTTGCGAGCCTGCGAGCGTCGTCGGCAGCGGCGTCGTGCGCGCGCTTTGCGTTGACGGCGCGAGGTTCACGCCAAACGAAGCTACGATTTGTTCGGGCGCGAGTGCCGTGCCGACGTAATTGGCGGCTGATACGGTTGCTGCCGTATTCGTGCGATTAATGAAAATGTGGAAGCCGTTGTTGCTGCCCGTGGTGCCCGCGAGATCAGGTTTACCGTCGCCATCGAAATCGCCGGTAGCGACAAAGCTAAACACCGGCAACCCGCGCGG
>JANNUY010000987.1:0-3389 GCA_031414155.1 Acidobacteriota bacterium | reverse complement strand
TGCGGCCCTAACTCGCTTGCGCCCTGCGACGACCACAACCACGGAACGCATACGCTGGGCACGGCGGTGGGCGACGACGGCGCGTCCAATCAGATTGGCGTAGCCCCCGGCGCGAAATTCATCGCCTGCCGCAATATGGATCAGGGCAATGGCACGCCCGCGACTTACCTCGAATGCATGGAATGGTTCCTCGCGCCTTATCCCGTAGGCGGCAACACTTCGCAGGGCGACGCGACGAAAGCGCCCGACATCACTGTCAATTCATGGGGCTGCCCGCCGTCAGAAGGCTGTTCGCAAGGCACGCTGCAAACCGCCATCGAAGCCCAACGCGCCGCCGGCATCATGACCGTCGTCGCGGCGGGCAACAGCGGCTCGGCCTGTTCGACCATCGTTGATCCGCCTTCACACTACGACGCGGCTTATACCGTCGGCGCAATCAGTTCGGCCACAGGACTGATCGCGTCGTTCAGCAGTCGCGGCCCGGTCACAATTGATGGCAGCAACCGTCGCAAACCCGACATCACTGCGCCCGGCGTGACCGTACGATCAGCCGTGCGCGGCGGCGGCTACTCATCTTTCAACGGAACCTCGATGGCAACGCCTCACGTAGCGGGCGCGGTTGCCCTGCTCTGGTCGGCACAAGCTGCCTTGCGCCATCAAATCACCGACACCGAAAACTTTCTGAACGAAGCGGCAGTAGATGTCAGCAGCACTTCTTGCAGCAGCAGCGGCGTCCCCAACAATGTTTACGGTTTCGGTCGCCTCGACATCAAAACCACCGCAGACCTGGCAGCAGCCAACGTACTCAACCTTACCAGCGTCATCCCACCCGCCGGACGAAGCTCCGGCAATCA
This sequence comes from Acidobacteriota bacterium, assembly GCA_031414155.1. Classification (GTDB taxonomy): domain Bacteria; phylum Acidobacteriota; class Blastocatellia; order RBC074; family RBC074; genus JACPYM01. Next base: position 2,535 of record JANNUY010000987.1, on the reverse strand, counting down.
ATCGGTCATTCTGACCGGCTCTTTCACCAACTTATCCACAGTGACGATGGGCGGCAATTCCGCTACTTGGTTTTATTCAATCGGTACGAGCGAGATCACCGTCACTACGCCAGCCCACGCCGTAGGAGCCGTCAGTATTAACCTGACGCCTACGTCGGGCAGCCCTTACACCAAGACCAACGCCTTCGCCTATCTGCCGACTGTCTTTACTGATGACTCGCTGGTGGTGGGAGCGACGACGGCGAAGGCGCAACACATTATTGAACTGCGAAACGCCGTTGATTCGTTGCGACTCGTAGCGGGCTTGGGACTCGCGCCGTGGACTGACGCTACGTTGACGCCGTCAAGCACGATCATCAAGGCGGTACACATTACGGAGTTGCGCTCGAACTTAGCGGCGGCAGAGGAGGCGCTCAACTATTCCGCCGGGAGCTATACCGACTTGGCGTTGGGCAGCGGCTTTGTCATCAAGCGGGTGCATATTGAGGAACTGCGCCAACGCATTCGCACACTGGCTGGCTAACGCGCTACGGCAGACACGACAAGAGGTCATGGCATTTTGAGGTGGTCACGTTTTCGTGGACACGCGACTCTCTTAACTTTCAGTCCTTTTTTTGCTGTTAAACAAGTCGCGTGTCCGTCAAAACGTGACCACCTCATTTGTTCATCGAATGACGAAGCGCTCAAGAGGAACGCTGCGCAGCTTTTCTTATTGCCCGCATAGATGCGGGCGCACCCAGGATGTCTGACATTCGCCAATACTGGTGCTAGACTGCGCGCGTTTTTCGGCAATTCCCCCCTTGCGTTGACCCCTATGGAAACCCGTAACCAAAACAAACAAACGAATCCGCAAGACGCATTCGGCACCGTGCCGAGTCCGCGACTGTCGCTCAAAGAAACCAGTTATACCGGTACGCTGTTGAAAGAACGTTATCGCATCGAAGGCGAACTCGGACGCGGCGGCATTGGCGTAGTTTATCTGGCGCGCGATACGCAATTGTTGCAGCGCCGCGTCGTCATCAAGGTGTTGCAGGAATCGTCAGAGAACTCTATGCATACGCCGTGGTTCCGCAAGAAATTCGACCAGGAAATCGAAGCCCTCGTGCGCATAGATCATCCGGGCGTCGTCGGCGTTTTGGACGCCGGCACGATGCCCGACGGCAAGCCGTTTTTTGTGATGCAGTTTGTCGAAGGCTACACGCTGCGTTCGGTGATGCACGGCAAGATGGATTTCGTCCGCGTCGGCACGCTGTTTCGCCAGATTGGGTACGCGCTGACCGCAGCGCACGACAAAGGCGTCATCCACCGCGACCTCAAGCCCGAAAACGTGATGATTCAAATCGGCGGCGAAGGCGAAGAGATCGTCAAGCTGATTGATTTCGGCATCGCCACCGTGCTCGACTCGCAAACCGTTTCGACCGAAGGCGACGACGGGCGCACGAAGGTCGCAGGCGCGTTGCCGTATATGGCACCCGAACACTTGCGCGGCCAGCCCGAAGCCGCCAGCGACCTGTGGTCGTTGGGCGTGATGACTTATGAGGCGTTGACCGGGCAAATGCCTTATCAGGCCGACACGATGGTGAACTTGCACGAACAGCTACGCCAGGGCTTGCAAACGCTGCCAAATCGCTTGCGCCCTGATTTGCCTCCGACAGCGATGACGGCCATTTTGCGTTCGTTGAGTTTCGATCCGAAAACGCGCCAACCCCGTGCCCGCGATTTTGGCGAAGAACTCGCCACCGCCTTGCAAGCGCCGCCGCCCCGCGAAACTGTCGCGATAACCCAACTGGCTGCCGCCGAAACGGCGCAATTGCCCAACGTCGCGCCTAAAGCTGCGCAATATGCCGACGCGGCGGCGACGCAAGCCTTGCCGAATCCGGTTGTGCCGCCCTTGCCGGAAAAGCCGCGCCCTGCCAAAGGACGCTCGCCGCTTCCCTTCTTTTTCGCGGGCGCAGTGCTGTTAGGTTTGATCGTCGGCCCAATCAGTTTTTATAAGCTGCGCAATCAGCCGCCTTCGCATACGCCTGAAGCCACAGCGGCCAACACCTTGCCAAGTGCGCCGCAAGCGACGTTGAGTTATTCGTTGAGCGCGCAACTCAAGAAAGACGCGAAAGGCAAGCTGACTGAATTCAGCGGCCCGATTGTGTTTTCGGCGGGCGACACGTTGCGGCTGAAATTGCAAAGCGAACGTCCGGGCTATCTTTACCTCATCAACGAAAGCCCTGCGCCTAAAGGCGACGCGCCGCTTTACATCTTTTTGCATCCCGCTCTCAAATTTGGCGAAGGTTTGTTTCCACACGAACAACTCGTCACGCTTCCCGCTGATGCCGACAGCGGTTTTGTGATGGACGCCGTACCGGGGACGGAAAAGCTATGGCTGATTTGGGCCACTTACAAAGTGCCGGAGTTGGAAAAGCTGCGCGCTTATCTCGATAACCCGCAAGCACCCGGCACGGTGAGTTCGCCCGCAGATGCGAAAGCGCTTCAGGCTTTTTTCAGCGAGTATGCCGACAAAGGCAAACCCGTTGTCGAGTT
>JANNUY010000986.1:0-9350 GCA_031414155.1 Acidobacteriota bacterium | reverse complement strand
TGGCCCAGCAACTTGCTCAAGAATCTCATACATGACCAACGAAGCATCTCCCGCAAAATCAAAAAGGCTTGCTTGCAAAAAGAACCATCTTGCAAGCAAGCCTTCGTTATGACTGAAACACTTCGCCGCGTTAAGCCAACGCGATGTCGAACTGTTCCTGATGAACAGTGGGATCGCTCTTGAGCGAAACCACGCCGCCGAGGTAAGTCTCGATTTCTTGCAGCACATCGTTTTCGGTCGTGCGCAAGGCTTTGGCGATGTCGGGATGCACACGCAGGACGACTTCGTTGGCATCGTCCACCTCTTTCGAGATGCGACGCGCTTCGGCGAGAATTTCGTAACTCACCGTTTGCGCGCTCTTGACCATGCCGCCGCCGCCGCAATAGCTGCACGGCGTGCAAAGCGTACGTTCGAGCGATTGCTTGACGCGCTTGCGCGTGACCGCCACCAAACCGAAGTCGTTGAATTGCAGAATCTTCGACGGCGCTTTGTCGTTGCGCATTTCGTATTCAAGCGCCTGCAACACCTTGGCGCGATTGCGGCGTTCTTCCATATCAATGAAATCCAACACGATGATGCCGCCGAGGTCGCGCAAACGAATCTGCCGCACGATCTCTTTGGCCGCTTCCATATTGGTTTTCGTGATGGTGTCTTCGAGCCGGTTCGACTTGCCGACGAACTTGCCCGTGTTCACGTCAATGGCAACCAACGCTTCGGTCTGGTTGATGACGATGTAACCGCCCGAACGCAGCCATACGCGCGGTTTGACGGCTTTATCAATTTCAGGCTGCACGCTGTATTGCTCAAGAATCGGCGTCTCTTTGGTATAGAGCTTGACGCGATTCACGAGCTTGGGTGCGAAGCGCGAGACGAAATCAACAATGCGTTCGTATTCATACTCGTTGTCCACGCGAATGGCGTGGAAGTCGCCAGAGAAATGATCGCGCAAGATGCGCTGCACCAAATCTAAATCACGATGCACGATGGCCGGGGCTTTGGCGCGGTCAGCGCGACGGCGAATGTCAGCCCAGGTGCGCAACAGGTAATTCATGTCTTCGCGCAAGTCTTCGGTCGGGACCCCGTTGGCGGCGGTGCGAACGATAAAGCCGCCCGTGCCACCGGCTTCCGTGCGCAGTGTTTGCAAGGTACGTTTCAAACGCATGCGCTCTTCGTCGGTGCCGATCTTGCGCGACACGCCGATGTGTTCGACGGTCGGCATATAGACAATGTAACGACCCGGCAAGGCTACGTGCGAAGTGATGCGCGCGCCTTTTTGTCCAATGGGTTCTTTGGCGATTTGCACGATGATCTCCTGCCCTTCGCGCAAGAGGTCGGTAATCACCGGACGCGGGTTGTATCCGCGCGCTCCACCGTGCGAACCACCACTACCACCACTGCCATAAGACCGCGATGGCGCAGGCGCAACAGCGACAGGCGCGGCTACCGGAGCGGGAGCGTATCTGACCGGCGGCGCGTCATCCTCATCATCGTCATCATGAGACAGGTGACCGTGTGCCGTGTCATCGTCGGCGGAAGTCGCATCGGTCGCGGTCGTGCGTACACGCTCGTTGGTGCGACGGCGTCCGCGTCCGCCACGGCGCGTGGCAAATTCAGCGCGTTTGCGCCGAGGCCGCAACGTGGCAGCGGCATCGGGAATTTCTTCTTCCACAACTGGTTCAATCACTGGCGTTTCGCTCGGCGCGAGGCTCACGAGTTCGACATCGCCCAGCATGTCTACGACTTCAGTGGCTTTGGCGGACTCAACCGACTCGCTAACCTCCCCGCTGACCTCCCCGCTGACCTCATGGTTAGTCGTAATGCCCAACTCTTCTAAATCGGGGAAAGGCATTTCGAGCGTATCGCGTTCGCGTTGCGGCATGAATTCCTGCACGCGGCGCTCGGTTTCAGGCCAGGCCGTGTCCAGCACTTCTGTCGGAGCAACTGCTGCGGCAGCTTCTTCCTCGCTTCCGTCGCTGATGCGTTCAAACTGATCGGCGATGGTGAGCGCACCAGACAACGAACCCACAGTGACTTCCGGCGTAGGCTCGACTTCAAAAACTTCGGCGCGCATGGCGGCTTCGATGCGCTCTTGCATCAGCGCGTCTTTGAGTGAATCGCCCACCGTCGGCGTCCATTCGTCATCGGCCACCCGTTCATAAGGATTGTGATGAACCACGACAACTGGTTCTGCGACGGGTTCATCTGCTTCGGCTTCCGTCTCGGCAGCGACCTCGGCAACCTCTTCACCCGCCGGACGACGGCGACGGCGACGGCGACGCGGGGCGTCTTCTGCGTCCACAACTTCGGCGACTTCGGCATCTAGTGCTTCCGCAGCTTCGATGGCTTCATTGACTTCGGCGGTTTCGGCCTCATCCAGCGGCGGAACGCCTTCAATTCCGGTTAAGAACGCGAGGGCTTCTGCTTCTTCTTCAGGCGTAACGGCACGCGGGGCTTCTTCGGCAACCCGCAAACGATCACGGCGACGATTGCGCGGATCGTTCCGGTCACGGCGACGACGGCGCGGTTCGTCATCTTCGTTGACGACTTTGACAATAGATTCTCCATCGCCGGTGATGATCGCCGCGCCAGCGGTCATCATTTCATCGCCCGGTGCGGGTTCGAGTTCGGGTTCTTCGGCCAGATCTGAAATATGACTCATCGCGGCAGCAGTGAGTTCATCTTCCTGCTCATCATCAAGTGCGGAGTGAGGCTGCGGCGCGTAATCGCGTCGGCTACCACTACTTCCTCCACCGCTTCCTCCTCGCCGATCACGACGGTCACGGTCACGACGGTCATTACCGCCATTGCCGCCATAGGAATCGTCACGTTCCTGACGCGCTGGCGGCGCTTGCACTACATCCACGTCTTCTTCCATCTCTTCGTCAAAGAAATCTGAAACGTAAAGGAAGGTGTCGCGTTCGAGGCCGATGTCTACGAAGGCGGATTGCATGCCGGGCAACACTTTCATCACGCGGCCTTTATAAATGTTGCCCACGATGCCCTGATTTTCGTCGCCGCGCTCTACGTAAAACTCGGTGACGACGTCATCTTCGAGGATGGCGATTTTCTTTTCGCGTCCGTTGACGCTCACGATCAATTCTTTCGACATTCAATATGCTCCTGTCGGTGCGTAGCCCTAACGCCTTTATTGGCTAACGGCGTTAATGCTGTGCTGTTTTGAGTGATAACCGACAAGTGAAAGCGGCGTGCTTAGGGGAAAGAGGCGGCTGATCGAGAGGAAGCGAATCACCCTGTGTTTTGCGAATTCGGTAAAGTCGAACCAAGCCGTCCCCAGCTACTGCAAGCTACTGCAAAGTTGCAGATGACGCACGAGCGTTTTCACGCGGCGTCGGATAGGCCGTTACTTCAGGCTGTCGAGGGACAGCCGCAAGTTGTTCAAACTCGTTCGGGGCAAAAACACAAATGGATAAAGCCGAGACGTATCTGCGGCGTCAATTCGTTTTGGTGATCTGTGAATGAAACCTCGTGCAGCGGCGCTCGCTAAAGCAACTCGTGTGCGGCGAACGAAAACTTCGCGCCACGCGGTTCATTCCACCCTAATTCCCAAAAACCTTTTCCCACCAAAGGCCAGCATGGCCTTCAGCAAACTGCTTTTGAACTTGTCAGCGTGAAAGCGGGCGAATGAGAATTTCATTCACCGGCCTGGCTAACTTGGCGCGCACAACCTTGCGTGTACGCCCTGCGGTGCAAGGGTTTGTCACAAAGCATTCATTGACGGGTACGCTCGCCTTCTTCGTCGCGTAGCGACGGTTTGAATTTTAGCCGTGGTTTCAACCCACGGTGGCGGGCGAGATGGCATTTGCGTCGCGTTAGCGACGCCTGAATTTAATCGTCGCTGACGCGACGCGGGAACATTGTGACTCCCGTTCCGTGGGTTGAAACCCACGGCTAAACTCAAGCCGCCACTATGCGGCGAAGAATGTTCGTCAACGAATTTTCAAACAAACCCAGAAAACTCAGCCAGGAAACTTAGCACCTCTTCCCAGTGAGAAGGCCAATGAGAAGGCCAGTGAGAAGGGATGCGCGAACGGCCTATCCGTTCACAAAGCGGCGCAACCTGACATTCATCGCCAACCCCAGCCCGAAAAACGTAGCCAGAAGTGACGAACGACCAAAACTCATCAGCGGTAGCGGAATACCCATAATCGGCAACAGTCTGACGACCATGCCGACGCTGACGACGACGTGATAAAACAACAGCGCGGCGTAACCCGTCACGAGCAATAACCCGGTACGGTCGCGCGCCTGCCGAGCCGTCTGTAACAAGCGGAGTACGATAAAAAGGTACGCCCCCATCAGCAACAGACTCCCCGCAAATCCCGCCTCTTCACCGGCTACGGCAAAGATGAAATCGGTATGCACTTCAGGAACGAAGCCTAACGCTCCCTGAGTTCCCTTACCGATACCACGCCCCGTCAATCCGCCTGAACCCACGGCAATTTCAGACTGTTCGTTTTGATAGCGAATACTCTTGTTTGCCAGTTCCGGCCAATAAACGGAGAGAATGCGTTGTGCTTTATAATCCTTGCTCGCTTTCACTGACGGAATCGCCAGTATTGCGACCACGGCAATGACACACGCGGCGGTTGCGATCCACGACCAACGGACCCCGCAAAGAAAGAGAATCGCAACGAAAAAAGACGTAAAACTGAGCGCGCTGCCCGTGTCGTGTTCGAGAAACACGAGCAATGTCGGCGCGAGCCAGATAGCACTGGCAATGCCGACCGTCCGCACGCTCGGCGGACGTTCTCGCTGGTCGGAAAGATAACGAACCAGCATCAGCAAGGTGAACAGCTTCGCAAATTCAGAAGGCTGAAACTTGACGAAGCCCAGATTGAGCCAACTCTGGTTGCCGTTGACGGTGTGTCCGAACCACGGCGTCAAGACCAGAAACAACAGCAAGATGCTGAACGCATAAAGATAAGGTGCCAGCCCCACGATGATGCGGTAATCTCGCGCCATCGTGAACCCCAACAAAATCAATCCGACGGCAATCCCCCAAATCTGATTGCGCCACGCACCCGCATAAAGCGGCTTTTCCTGCGTCGCGCTGTAAATTTCGATCACGCCGAATAAAGACACCACCATCACGGTAAGCATCATCAACCAATCGAAATCTTTAATCGTCTTTTGAGAAAACCCTAACATCTGTTCGGTTGTCAGTTGTCGGTTGTCAGTTGTCGGTTGCCGGTTGCGAGTTCTGATGAACCGGCAACCGATAACCGGCAACCGACAACTATTTCTTCGCTACTTCCGTTTTCGCCGCTGGCAACAAATCGGGCCGTGTGCGTCGGACGTAGTCGTCATAAATTCCTTTGGCGCGCGGTGCCGATTGCTTGCCGCCGAACCCGGCGTTCTCGGTCAAAATGACCATCGCCAGTTCGGGCTTGTCGCGCGGCGCAAAGGAAATAAACCATGCGTTATCTTTCGTATCTTTCGTGGCGCGTTCGTTCGAGACGACCTGCGCCGTACCGGTTTTGCCACACACATCGAAGCCCTTTACTTGTGCGCCTCCGCCCGTACCGCCCGCATTGACGGCTTGCCACATGCCTTTTTTGACGATGCCGTGAATCGCTTCGCCCATCGGTACGGCGTAAGCATTATTATCCTGATAGCTAAACTCCGGTTGCGGTTCGCCCCTGCGATTGATGCCCTTGCCCACTTTAAGCATCAAGTGCGGCGTATGCATGCTGCCGCCGTTTGCCAATCCGCCAACGTAACGCGCCAACTGAATCGGCGTGATCGCATTCTGCCCTTGTCCAAACGACGAAGCTGCCATGTCGTATTCGGTAAACCGCGACTCACGCTGCAAAGTCTTCTCTTCGTCAGGAGTCATCACTGCCTCGTTTGCACATTTCTCTTTGGCTTCTCCCTCGAGTCCCTGGGCAGCGCAGCGACGGCGCATCAATCCCTTGACTACGCCTCTAGCGTAACTCTCCTTCGTCGCACGGATGGGAATCGTCCCGCGATACTCGCCCGGCAAATCAACGCCCGTGTATTGCCCAAAACGGAAGATACCGATCCATTTCTCGAAACGCTCGACGCCCATCTTCAATCCGAGGCGATAAAAATAACCGTCGGCTGATTCACGAATCGCAGGGATAATTTCGGGATAACCCATGTGCGACATTGAGTTCATGAAGTAGTTGCCCAACTGAATGCCGCCATCCTGTATCTTTGAATCTTCGGGCGTAATCACGCCTTCGTTGAGCGCAGCCACCGTCGTGAACAGCTTCCACGTAGAGCCAGGGGCGAACGTCCCTTGAATCACACGGTTATAAAGTGGACGGTCAGGATCGTGATTGAGTTCGCGGATTTCTTCTTTGCCTTCGTCAGTCTTGGAGCGTTGCGAAAACAGGTTCGGGTCAAAAGTCGGATGGCTGACCATTGCCAGCACTTCGCCGTTGTTCGGGTCAATCACGACAATCGCGCCGCGATTGGAAGGCATCGTGGTCGTTTGCTCTTCGGCAGTCGTCTGAATATCCAGATCAAGCGTTGTGTGCAGGTCGCGGCCTTGCACGGGTTCGATGCGTTCGATCTCACGGATGATGCGTCCGCGACTGTCTACGATCACGCGGCGCATGCCATCTTTGCCCATCAGCACTTCATTGTAAGTTGATTCAATCCCCGACTTGCCGACCAGGTCACCGAGCTTGAAGCCTTTATCTTTGAAGTATTGGCTTTTCGGATCGTTGAGTTGTTTTCTGCTCACTTCACCAACGTAACCCAAGGCGTGCGCCGCCAACTCGCTGAACAGGTACAAACGCTGTGGCGCTTCTTCGGCGCGAATCATCGGGTATTCGTATTGGTGCGCTTCGATCCACGCTACGTCTTCGGGCGAAGCCTGCTCTTTCACCACAATGGATTCATACTTCGGCTCTAATTTCGCTTCTTCAAAACGGCGCGACAGCCATTCGCGTTCGATGCCGAGTTCGTTCACCAGCAACTCAGTGAACTCGGCGTATTTGTTCGCAATGTCTTTCTTGCTCAACAACAGGTTATAAGCCGGTTGGCTCGTTACCAACACTTTGCCGTGGCGATCAAAAATGAATCCGCGCCGCGCGGGAATCGGCAACTCACGAATGCGATTCTGATCGGCACGTTCTATGTAGTGTTCCGAATTCATCACTTGCAAATACCACAGCCGCCCAATCAGCAAGGCAATGATTGCCGTCACCAAATAAGCCAGCATTTGCAGACGGATGTTGGCCCGGCGCAAATCTTCTGTGCCGTCGAAATTCAGGTCTCTAACTACAGTGTCCCGTGGGCGAATGGGATTCATAACACTTTTCGATGTAGGGCAAGTTAGTAACCTGCCCTACGTTTCTATTTGGAGCGATACTTTCGCCGCCTCAAACTGCGCATCGCCTGATTGCGGCGCAAGCCTATGCCGGAAGCCGACTTGAAAAGGCGATCCATTAGGTAAAACACCAGTACGGCGGCGAACAGATTGCCTAACAAACTTAAGACGACCCAGGCCAGCAAACTTTCCTGTCCGCTCAACGGTGCGAGCGGAAAGTGCAAAATCTGATAACCAATCAATTGAATGATCGTATTTATCAGGCTCGTCGCCGCGACCGTGCCGAAGCGAATTGCCAGGTTATCAAGCACAATGACCGAAGCGATGCGGTCGGCGACGAAAGCCGCGAACAGATAAGCGATGCCACTCACGCCCATCAATCCGCTACCGGAACTCAGGTCTTTCAATAACCCCGCGACGGTCGCTGTTCCCAACGCGACGGTGTGTTTGCGTTGCTGCAAACTCAGATAAACGACAACGAGCAAAAGCCAGTCAATGTAACGCAAGCCGCTGCTGACGAATTGCACCAGGCTGACTTGGAGTAATGCGGCAACGAAGAGGCAGGCGCCAATCATCAACTGCCGTTTTGAACCGAAAGATTCTTTCTCCAAACGCTTTTACCGATTACGGCTCGGCGCTTTTTCCGCCTGAGCTTTTTCCTTTTCTACGCGCTCCAAATCATCCAGCTTGGAACGCACTTGATCGCGCGGCACCTGCAACACGGCGACCATTTCAAGTTGATCGAGCCGCGCCGACGGAACCACTTCGACCGAAGGCGCGACGCCCGCCGCGCCGGGCGCAAGGCGCACGCGACCAATCGTCAGGCCGCGCGGATAAATGCCATCCAACCCTGACGTGATAACGATCTCGTTGGGCGGTAAGCTGTCAGCGGCGACGCTCATACTTATTTCACACAGCGCCGCGCTTTTGCCACGCACTACGCCCAGCGCACGCTTATTCAACAACTGTCCGATGATCGAACCGGCGCCGTGGCGTTCATCGGTCAGCAACAATACGCGGGAAGAACCCAACGCCGTCAGAATGACGCGACCGACTAATCCGTCCGGCGTCACGACCGGCATATCTTTTTGTATGCCCGCCGTACTGCCCTGATCTATGACAATCGTGTTGAACCATTGGTTGGCGTCGCGTCCGATGACGTGAGCGTCTACGGCAGGAAAATTCTGGCTCGAACGCCATTTGACGTAAGTGTTGAGTTGTTCAGCGACTTTGGCTTGGTCTTGAGCAGCGTTGACCTGTTGCTGCATCGCGGCGAGTTGTTGGCGCAACTGATCGTTTTCGACGCGCGCATCCCGCACGATGAGGTAGTGATTCCACGTATACCGAAAACTGCCCAATCCGTGCGTCGCTACGAATTGAATGGGCCAGAAAGCCGACATCAACCAGCCTTGCCCGATCAACGAACCGGTACGGCCAGGAGCGCGGTTGAAAGACACGACGACCAGATGCAGGCCCAGTAAGACAGCCAGCAGCGTTGTCGCGTCTTTGGTGAATCTATCGAGAATCGGCACAGGTCAAAAGATGAGAACAAGAGCCAAGTAAGCCCGTGCAATAACGCCTATCGCTCTAGTTTCCGGGTAAGGTTGCGCCATCCCATTTCACGCGGCGCAACAGATCAAAATCGGAAAGCATTTGTCCCGCACCCAGCACCACCGAAGACAGGGGGTCTTCGGCTTGCGAAACGGGCAAGCCCGTCTCGCGGCTCAGGCGATGGTCGAGTTTCTTAAGCAGCGAGCCGCCGCCCGTCAGAACGATGCCGCGATCAACGATGTCGGCAGAAAGTTCGGGTGGCGTGCGTTCAAGCGCAACGCGTACGGCATTAATGATCGTCGCCACCGAATCGGCCAGTGCTTCCCGAATCTCTTCATCGTTGACGACGATGGTTTTCGGAATGCCTTCGATCAGGTTGCGGCCTTTGATTTCCATACTCAGCGGCGTGTCTACCGGATCAGCCGAACCGACTTCGAGCTTGATTTGTTCCGCCGTGCGTTCGCCGATGAGCAGGTTG